>JANXQR010000165.1 GCA_025353435.1 Acidobacteriota bacterium
TCGTTGCCGGCGCGGGAGACCAACTCTGCTGTGAGGACGGGGAGCGCGTGCTCTTCGACCAGCAAAACCTTGAGGCCGTTGTCGAGGGAGAACTCGACGGGGGTAGGGAGATTGATTGCGGTCGCTGGACCGGCGGCGGGCTTCTCCTTGCGCCAGTTTTGCGCGGTTTCGAAATCGTCCGCGTAGGGATTGACGATCTTGACATCGGCGTCGGTGTTTTCGGGACTGCGCGGGACGTCGTCAAGAACTTTTTTGCCGGGCACGCAGTAGACGACAACGGCCGAATTTTTGGACAGATACTTCACGGCCGCGGCCTTGGTGCTGGCGACGCTGACGGCCTCTTCCATGGCGAGGTCCTTGGCCAGGAAGCCGGGATCGCCGGTGTACTGGTTGTATTTGTCGAGCGTGTCGGCGATGCCGCCAAAGCCGCCCAGGCGCTGCAATCCGCTGATTTTTCCGGTGAGGCTGAGAGCCTTGGAGGATTCCACTTCCTCGGCCGTGGGGCCTTCCTGTTGCAGTTTGTCGAGTTCCTTCCAGAATGTGGCTTCGAGGTCTTCAAGTTTCACGCCGGGTTTGGCGGTGAGCTCGCATGAGGTCATCCCGGTGAGCTTGTAGGTTTCGCTTTCGCATGTGACGCTTTGCGCGGTCTGCGATTTGTAGACGAGTTCCTGATCGAGACGGCTGGCCTTGGCGCCGCCGAGGGCGAATGTTGCGGCGTCGACACTGTAGGAGTCGGGTGCGAATGAAGGAGGCGTGAGCCAGGCGATGGTGACCTGCGGGAGCTGCACGGTGTCAGTGACGGTGTCGCGCTTTTGAGTAGTGATGGGCGGCGTTTCCACGTTGACGGGGTCAACCTTGGGGCCTTCGGGGATGGGGCCGAAATACTTGGTGAGCAGGGTCTTCAGCGCCTTCGGATCGAAGTCGCCGGCAACGGCGATGGAGGCGTTGTTGGGCGTGTAGAACTGCTGATGGAAGTCACGCACGTCGGCGACCCGCGCGGATTCAATGTCAGCGTGGCTGCCGATTACCGAGCCATAATATGGATGCCCTTTTGGAAACAACAAATGGAAAATGCGTTCCTGGGCGGTGCTGTAGGGGCGGCCTTCGCCCTGGCGGCGCTCGTTGCGGACCACATCACGCTGGTTGGTGAGCTTGACGCGATCGAGGCCTTCCATGAGGAAGCCCATGCGATCGCTCTCCAGCCAGAGGGCGAGTTCAAGCTGGTTTGCGGGCATGGTTTCGAAGTAGTTGGTGCGATCAAAGTCGGTGGTGCCATTCACGTCGGTGGCGCCGGCTGACTGCACAATCTTGATGTGGGCCTTTTCGCCCACGTGCTCCGAGCCCTCGAACATCATGTGTTCAAAGAGGTGCGCGAAGCCGGTTCGGCCGGGGCGCTCATTCAGCGGCCCCACGTGATACCAGAGGTCGACGGAGACCAGGGGAAGACGATGATCTTCGTGCGTAATCACCTTGAGCCCATTGGGCATGGTGTAGGTCTCGTATTTAATTTCAGGCATTTTGTGCGGGCTCTGCGCAAGGGCGGCGCTGGCCAGGATCAGGATTCCAAGGCTGGACACGACAACGCTAATCAAGGATTTTCGAAGCAAGGTTTGCACGGTTCACTCCTCTGGAACTGCGAACGCGGAATTGCAAGGATGATATCAAAGGCGGCGTGGGCGCTAATCACTTTTCCGAGGCGTGATTTATACGGGAATCAGGGCATTGCGAACCGATCCAGCGGCGGAATTTTATCTCCACCGGAAGATGCGGAGAGCTACGAAGAAGGGAATCACGAGCCAGGCCATTATGGTGACGACTGGAACTGCCATTTGCGTCAGGCTAAGGCCCTGGAGCATGTTGCCCCGTAGGGCATCGATGGCCGCGGTGAGTGGCAGGGCGCGGACGATGGGCTGGATGATGGCCGGAAAGCGCGTGGCTGAGAAAAATACGCCGGAGAGGATCCACATGGGCATCATTACCAGGTTCATCAAGCCTGATGCGGCTTCCATGGTTTTAGCGCGCGAGGCGATGAGCAGCCCCAGCGCGGAGAACGCGAGCGAGGTGAGGACGCATAGGAATGTGAGTTCGAGAATCGATCCGCGAAACGGCACACCGAAGGCAATGCGCGTGAAGCCGAGAAAGACGACGAGCTCGATCACGAGCATGATCAGGCGCGACAACAGGAACGATGCGAGATATTGCCAGCGCAGCATGGGCGATGCGACGAGGCGCTTGAGCAGTTTTTTCTGACGGGCTTCTACGATAGCGAAGCCAAGGCTCCAGATGGCCGAGCCCATCAGGTTCATGCCGAGCAAGCCGGGAAT
>JANXQR010000215.1 GCA_025353435.1 Acidobacteriota bacterium
TGGACGCGCGGGGCGGCGTGATCGCGACATGTCATCGATCTCTTCATTGGTCAGGTGCAAGGTACCCGGCTGGGTGGACGAAATTACCGGTATCTGAAACTTCTTGCGGCCAGGTTGTGCTTGGAAAGGACTAAGCTCGCGCTCAATCCCTCGCAGCGCAATTTGCCGAATAGATTGGCCCTCGGTCGCCGCCTTGATCTTCAATTTGCGGTAGGTCTCGTCGGGAATGTCGAGGGTGGTGCGCATAGGGACATATTAACATATTTATGTATTTATGGCGGATCGAGGAGTGACGATTCGGTCTTTGAGGTCGGGAGCGACGAGTTGGAAGTGGCGCAGGTTCCAGGTGTAGATGCGGTCCGCGTTGACCTTGCGGGCGCAGGCCAGGAGCAGGGCGTCATAAATCATGCCTCCCGCCAGGCCTAGAGCCGAGGTTGAGCGCAGGGTTTCGATGTATTCGTCCGAGGTGAGCGCGATGGGGTTGGCGCGCTGCAGGAATGTCTCGAGTGCTGTCACGGCATTGCGCGGGGACAGGCGGATACCGGGCGGCATGGAGGTGAGGGTGTTGTAGACCTCAGCTAGAGTATGCGTGCTGATGGCCGTCTGCCCGGCTTTGCATTGGCTCCATCGTTCGCGGCTAGGAACGTGATGAACGTGGTTCACCTGGGCGACGGCCACGAGAACAGAGGTGTCGAGGAAGATCAATTGCTGTCCTGATCCAGTCCGAGGTAACGCCGTTCTCGCTCTGTTCTGCCTTGTGCAATCAGTTCATTCACCATTTCCACCGTAACCACTGGGGCGTTTGCTGGGTCAGCAGGGAAGATCAAGGGAGTGCCATTTTCGACGACAAGCTGACCTTCCATTCCGCTCGGAGTCACGGAGAGAGCATCCCCGAGTTGCTCCACACGGAGGCGGGTGCCGGGGGTGAGGTGGAGGGCGTCGCGCATTTTTTTGGGAATGACGATGCGTCCGGCTTTGTCGATTTCGACAATGGCATTCATAATGGCATTTTACCATTGAAAATGGCATTTTCGGCCGTCATCGCAAGTTTGTGTGATGAGGCCGGTTAGGAATCGGCAGTGATTTTCCTGCGGGGCGTGCTTCCACTTGACATTCAAGTGAGCAACATGTTCACTTGAATGCCAAGTGGAGAAGATGCAGGCCAGTATCCTTCAAGGCACACTCGATCTGATGATCCTCCGGACCCTGGCCACAATGGGACCGCAGCATGCTTATGGAATCGGCAAGAGGTTCCAGCAGGTTTCCGGTGACGCTCTGAATCTGAACCAGGGCACCATCTATCCGGCCCTGGTCCGACTGGAGCAGCACGGCTGGACGCGCGCTACCTGGGGCAAGACGGAGAGCGGCCGCGAAGCGAAGTTCTATGCCATCACGAATGCGGGGTTAAAGGCGCTTGAAGAGGAGACGGCGCGCTGGCGTCAGATGTCCGACGTGGTCGAGAAGCTGCTGGCGGAGGAGCAATAGCCATGTCCAATGCAAGACGAATCCTGTCCAAGTTCCGCATTCTCCTGGGCAATGGTCGAGCAGAGGAAGAGCTTGCCCGCGAGGTTGCGTCGCATCTGACGCTGCTGGCCGACGACTTTGAACGCCGAGGCATGTCGCCGAAGGAAGCCCGGCTGGCAGCGAAGCGCGCTTATGGCGGTCTGGAACAGGCGAAGCAGGCGCATCGCGACGAGCGATCCGTGCTCTGGATCGAGCATGCGCTACTGGACCTGCGCTATGGCCTGCGCACATTGAGCAAGAGCCCCGGCTTCACCATAACCGCAGTGCTCACGCTTGCCCTCGGCATCGGCGCCTGCACGGCCATCTTCAGCCTTGTCAACGCAGTCCTAATCCGCTCTCTGCCGTACAGAGATCCCAACCGCCTCGTCTATCTATTCACGCCAAGTCCCCACATCCCCCTGCCGCCTGAAGTCATCTGCCCAAGCTATGCCGACTTCTTCGATCTCAAGCAGCAGAGCCATTCCTTTGCCAGCATGACGGCATTCGAGCAGGCAGAATTCACTCTCGCGTCACAGGGATCGGTAGAGCGTGTCGGCGCCGCCCGCGTCGACGAGAGCTTCTTCTCGACGCTCCAGTCCACACCCGCACTCGGCCGCCTCATCGACGCCAACGACAATGAGCCCGGCCACAACAATGTCGCCGTCATCAGCCATTCACTCTGGCAATCCATGTTTGCCGGCAGCGCCGATGTCCTCGACCATTCGTTGTCGTTGGATGGTACTACCTACAGAATCGTCGGAGTGATGCAGCCCGAGTTCCAGTATCCCCTCAGCTCCGATCTCCCCTACGGAAACCCCCACATCAAGGCCACGCAGATCTGGCTTCCTCTCGCACTGACTCCCCAGCAGAAAGCAGACCGGGGCCCAGGAGCCGATGTAACGGTTGCGCGCCTCCAACCCAGTGTCTCCATGAGCCAGGCTCAGTCTGAAATGAGCACACTCATGGCCCGCTTCGACAAGCTGCACACCGGCGAACTGCGCGACTGGGGCGCCCTTGTAAAAGGCTTCATGGACAACGCCCTCGGCCCCGTCCGCCCCCTCATGAAGCTGCTGCTTGGCGCAGTGTCCCTTGTCCTTCTCATCGCCTGTGGAAACGCCGCAAATCTGCTGCTCGCCCTAGCCGCAGGCCGCGCCCGCGAGTTAGGCGTACGCGCAGCACTTGGAGCAGGCCGCAATCGAATTGTCCGCCAACTCCTCACCGAATCGCTGCTCCTCGGCCTCTCCGCCGGAGCCATTGGCGTAGCCCTCGCCTGGCTCTTCCTCCGCACCCTGCCTCTTCTCGACCCTGGCAACATTCCCCGTCTTCGCGAAGCTTCTCTCGATGCGCGTGTGCTCATCTTCACCGTTGCAGTTTCCGTGCTCACCAGCATCATGACCGGCGTTCTTCCAGCCCTCGCCGTCTCGCGAGTCAATCTGACTGACTTCCTAAAGACCGGCAATACGCGCCAGACTCCGGGAGGCCACAGCCGCACGCAAAGCGCTCTCATCGTCGCGGAGTCCGCTCTCGTAGTTGTGCTTCTCGCAGGTGCGGGCCTTCTGCTGCGCAGCTATGTCAACGTGCTTTCGGTTCCGATGGGCTTCTCGGAATCCACCGTCTCGCTCAGCATCAGTCTGGATGCACGCTACAGCCAGCCTCAACAACGCATTGCATTCTTCCACAACCTCATCGACAAGATCGCCGTTCTCCCAGGAGTGCAAGCGGTTGGAGCCATCAACAGCTTGCCCCTCAGCAAATCCGAAAGCTTCAGCACTTTCTGGGTCGATGGCTACGCAGGCAAGAAAGACCAGTTGGCCCAATCCCGCTTCGTCACGCCTAAGTATTTTTCAGCCATGAGTATTCCACTTATCGCCGGACGTTTCTTCAGCGACGACGACAATTCCTCTACGGCTAAAACCGTCATTGTGAATCAGACCTTTGCCAGAACCTATTTTGCAAATCGCAACCCCATTGGCGGCCACATCAGCCAGGACGAACACCACTCCCAATGGAAGACAATCGTCGGAGTTATTGCCGATGTGCGCCACACGAGCTTGGAAGAAGTCCCCGCGCCGCAAATGTATACCCCCCTCTTTCAGGACGCATTCGGCAACGCCTACATCGCCGTCCGCTCCGCCGTTCCAGCAAAGGCCGTAGCCTCCGAGATTCGCACCACCCTCAACACCATCGATTCCAATCTCGCCGTATCCGACATTCGCACCATGGGCGATCTCGTCTCCGAAGCCAGTGCCCGACGCCGCTTCCAAACCTCGCTTCTAACCGTGTTCGCCGCCATCGCTTTGCTTCTTGCATTGGTAGGTCTCTATGGCCTGATGTCCTATTCCGTGAGCCGCCGCACGCGCGAAGTGGGCATCCGCATGGCTCTGGGCGCGCAGCGGAGCGATGTGGTGCTGCTGGTGCTCAAAAAGGCGGCGATGCTTCTTGCGCTCGGCCTCGCATCGGGGCTCGCTGCCTCATGGTTCGCCACGCGCGCCATCAAAGCGTTTCTCTTCGGCGTCGACCAGCACGATCCCACGACGGTTCTGTCCGTCTGTGCTTTGCTCGCGGTCTCCGGCATGACCGCAGCACTGATCCCCGCGCGCCGCGCCGCCTCCATAGATCCCATGAACGCACTTCGCACTGAATAAGACCGCGTTCCCGGGCCGAGTTGGCCCGACCGATTCCTGTTGTGCGGGACTGAAGCTTACGTATCGGCTATCACAGGTGGTTGTGACAAGGCCGGTTCTGTGTTGACAGTGATTTTCGTGTGGGCCTACTGTTTGCTCGTTTTTCTTAATGCGTTTGGA
>JANXQR010000242.1 GCA_025353435.1 Acidobacteriota bacterium
CGCCGCCAACCCGGGTGCTGAAGCCGTGGCAGAGCCAGTGGAGCTTGTCCAAGAATGGCGCAGCGACGAACTGGACGCCGTTGGGGGCGGTCCTGGGCTGGGCTGACGCAGGGCGAAGTTCTTCAGGGGATTTGTCCTGGAAGGTGGCGCGACGGGCAACCCCAGCGGGTTTCTGTCGGCGATTGCGTACGAGGCCGGCAGTGCGGAAGAGACTATCAATCTGTTTAAGCTGTTCGAGCTGAGTGGGGAGTGACTGGGGGTCCATTGCGGACTCGCCTTTGGGCGAGGGCTTGGAGGACGGCCTGGAGGTGCGGGGGGAGGGAGGCATCTCCCATATTTTAGCGGGGAGGCATTATTTGAGGATTACGGGGATTACGGGCGGGAGTAGAAAGCAGTTGGGCCCGCCTTCCGGCGGGCCCGCTTGAGAGGCATTATTTGGAGGGGGTCCTGGAGGGAGTTTGAGAAGGGGTCCCTGGTTACCGGGACCTTCAAGGGGGATGGAACACCTACCTTTGGAAGACTGTGAATCGAGGAAGCCTCTGCTAGTTACTAACTTCGACGCCTGATCTAAACAATAGGTTGCTTTAAGTTTTCCAATTTAAATACGCAATCTAGATTTGCGTGAAAGCAGACACTTTAGCAGATTCAAGTTGCACAAAAACAAAGGAGTTGGCAAGCTTGTAGCAATGAAGCGCTGGCACATCATTTTGATAGGAGTGGCTGCTTTAGGGGCGGCGGGCTATTTCTATTTGAACGGAGGGATGGGGTTCAGCCGGCACCCGGACATGGTGGAGACGATCGGGGGCGTGTCGGTACCCAGCATTCTGCACCCTGCCCGGATGAACTGGCAGGCGACAGTGCGGCCGGACGCTGGATTCACTGTGGACATGCCGGGAGAGCCGAAGGACTTGCAGGTTCCGGCTTACAACGAGGCGGGCAGCACAGAGCCCGTGAAGATGATGTTTGCGAATCCGGATGGAGACACGACGTTTGCCGTCACGTGGGAGGATAATCCGCCGGTTGCCCGCGCGAATAACCGGGTCCCGGACAAGACGCTGGATGCGGCGCGCGATGGAATGCTGCGGCAGACTCAGACGTTTCTGGATAACGATGCGCATGGAATGGCAGCAGGGTATGCGTCGCGTGATGTGGCTGCGCATAACTCGGGTGGCGGGGTGCTGAACGTCCGCATGATTTATACGGGCGAACGCCTTTACACATTGATGGCGCTGTTCCCTTCAGCAAATGCGCGGCGCGAACAGGATGTGGTTCGCTTCTATAATTCGTTTTCGCCGTCGCGGGTGCCTGGCGAGACGCTGCCGCTAGCTTCGCCGCGAAGCTGAATTTCGATCAGGGCAAGGTAGTCCGGGGCTAAAGCCCACGAATGATGCGCCTGCTTTCAGGGGCCTGAAGGTCCCTGCTCCCTCCGAAAGGAGTGCGATCCCCTCCCGAAGGCTCGCGATTCGATCCGCCAACTGTTGCTGTCTATGACTGCTTCCGCGCCTACCACTCGAGGGTGTGGACGGAGTCGGCGGGCAGATCGATTTCGATTGCCGAGATGCCGAGGACGAGCTGAATTCGCTGTTCAGGGCCGCGATTTGCGATGACGAGCACGTGCGATCCATCGGGATTCATGAATGCTGAATGGGACACGGAAACGTGGGCTGGGTCTGGCGAAAGACCATTGCTGGCGAATACCTTTGCTCCACGCTTGATGTGACGCGAGAAGTGCGCGAAGGCCCAGTACTGACCGCTGCGGGTGATTTTGTGCGTGCCGTTCTCGATGGTGATGACGCCGCCACAGGAAAATGGGCCGATGTTGGGCTTGCCCTTTTCATCGAGGGCCAGGTTCCACGAAGTGATGCAACGCGCCCAGTTGTTCATGATGCCGTTGAAGGTCTGCGCCCACTGCGTGAAGTCAGTCTGGTAGTCAGGCTGGCTGATGTCGGGGCCGCCTTCGGTCCAGTAGCAGGGCTTGGCGGGAAACGCCTCGTGCACGCGGGTCATGGCCGATGGCTCACCGACATAACCGTGCCATGCGATGCCATCGATGTACTCATAGGCGGCAGGATCGCTGAGCTCGTCGATGGCGCGCCCCCAAAGGCTGTAGTTGTGATCGAGCACCCACACCTTGGTTCCGAGGCCTGACTTGCGTAGCGCGGGGCCAAGGTGGCGCGCGACGAATTCCATCTCCTGCTCTTGCGCCCAAAGGCAGGCGGGCATGTTGCCTTCCTGCTCGGCGTCCGTCTCGTTTTGCACGGTGACTGCGTCGATGGACACGCCCTCGGCTTTGTAGGCTTCGAGGAATTTGAGGAAGTAGCGCGCGTAAGGATCGAAGCTGGTCTTGCGCATGGCGCCGCCGATCATGGACTTGTTGGGTTTCATCCAGTTGGGCGGGCTCCATGGCGAGGAGAAGAGGAACAGGTCGGGATTGTGTTTACGAGACTCGCGAAGCACCGGCAGGATGTAGGCCTTGTCGTGATCGATGGAGAATTTCTTGAGATCGGGATCGGGCATGTCGCTCTCATCGAAGCTGTAGACGTCGCGTGAGTAGTCGCTTGCACCCATGCAGGTGCGGCAGACGTTCATTGCCATTTCAGACGGATCAAAGATGTCGTGAAGGACGGATTGGCGTTCGGCATCGGTGAGTTGGCTGAGCACG
>JANXQR010000279.1 GCA_025353435.1 Acidobacteriota bacterium
CGGCCTCGATCCTCCCATCATTGGCCGCATTGCGGACGAAACGGTTCTTCTTGACCTGCGCACGGTGCCTTCACATTTTGACGCCGACCTTGTGACGCTCTTGAGCAGTCTGTGACTTCACAAAAAACCGGATACTCCTTGTGCCCCTTGTGAATGACAAACATGCCCAGATCAATCGTCATCGGCACCGCGGGTCACATAGATCATGGCAAGACGACCCTGGTTCGCGCCCTCACAGGCATTGACACAGACCGGCTGCCGGAGGAGAAGCGGCGCGGAATCACCGTCGACCTTGGCTTTGCTTCCTTCGATATACAGACGCCCGAAAATTCACCTCTGCGCATCAGCTTTGTCGATGTTCCCGGCCATAGCCTCTTCATTCGCAATATGCTGGCCGGAGCTGGCTGCGTTCCAGCCGTCATGCTCGTCATCGCCGCAGATGAAGGGGTCATGCCGCAAACCGTGGAGCATCTTGCTATCTGCGAACTGCTCGGCATCAAGCGCGGGATCACCGTCATCACCAAGATCGACGCTGTCACGGAAGAGGAACTGAAACAGGTTATTCGATCCGCACGTGACTTTCTTAGGGGAAGCTTTCTTGAAGCCGATCATTCTGTTGTTTTGCCAGTTAGTGCTGTGACCGGCGAAGGGCTCAATGCACTTAAGGCTGAGTTACTCAATGTTTCCATGCACACGCATACTGAGACTTCAAACTCCTTGCTACGCATCCCACTTGATCGCGCCTTTGTGATGAAAGGGTTTGGCACTGTCGTCACGGGAACACTGGTCTCAGGAACGATCCACGAGGGCCAGGCGCTTCATCTTCAACCACCGGGCCGAGCTGTTCGTGTGCGTGGTCTCCAAACTCACAATCAATCGATCGATTCCGCGCAAGCCGGTTCGCGGGTTGCCGTGAATCTTTCAGGAGTGGATGTGTCTGAAGTTCGTCGCGGCCAGACCCTAGTCTTACCGAAGACACTCTCCGCCGTCGACACGATTGATGTTGAGGTCGCCCTTCTGCCGGGTGCGCCGGCGTTGAAGCACCGTGCGAACATTCACTTTCACGCTCTCACCTCTGAGACGATGGCTAGCATTTTTCTCTATGACTACGAAACTATGCAGCCGGGAACGGTACGCTTTGCGCGCGTCAACCTTGCCGAGCCGATTGTGCTGGTCCCAGGCGACCGATTCGTCCTGCGCCAACCGTTGCCGGCCGGAACCATTGGTGGGGGCGTGATCCTTGACGCACACCCTGAGCCTCGCCAGCGGAAGGCCGCAACGCTTACCTGGCTCGAGCAGTTGAAAATGGCCTATTCAGCGCAACAAGTCGCCCTGCGCGTAAATCGTCGCAAGACAAACGGCATCGCCATCGGTACGCTCTCTACCGAAACCGGGTTGACTATGGACGCGATCCAGAGGCAAATCCGTGCCGCGCTAGAATCGGGTGAGTTGCTACTCCTGCCTGGTGATCTACTCCTCAGCCGTCACGGCTTCAGAGCCGCCACGAGCGCTATATTGTCCCGTCTGCAGATCAGCAAGGTTGCGATGAAAAGCTCTGAACTGCGCAGCCAGATTGGCTTAACTCCACTTGTGTTCGACGCGGTCATCACAACGCTGGTACAAGACCAAAGGGCAACAATTCGCGATGAGATGATGTCGGCATTCGAAGCTGTGAAGCACTCATCGAACGAAGGCGACCTGTTAATGACGACCGTCATTCAAGCCTATGAGTCGGCCGGCCTTGCCTCTCCTACAACGCCGGAACTCGCACTGCGACTTAGTGTGAAAGAAGCCGAAATTCACCGTGTCGTCACACTATTGCAACGCGACAAGACGATTGTCCGCATGGGCAGCGATGACTTATTCATTCACGCCGGGCCACTTAGGCAACTGTCTGAACAAATGGCCGCGCTTCGTGGCACCTTCATCGATGTCGCTCGATTCAAGCAGATCACGGGGCTTTCCCGCAAATACGCCATCCCACTTCTTGAGTATCTCGATCGCCAACGCATCACCCGCAAGCAGGGTGATCAACGCCTGGTGCTGTAGCGCATGCCGACTCCTTCGCGTTTCCATCTAGTGGTGGGTGCGCCCTTCCCCCGGTTCATGCTATATTGCATGCTAATTCTCACGGAGATGTGCTTCGCCGATGCCTGACCACAAAACCAAGATCAAGCTCATCGAAGATCGCGATGCAACCGGCGAGGTCGCCAAGGTATATGACGAGTGGCGTGCCAAGTCAGGCCGCCAGCTGATGCCCGGTATCCTGAAGTGCTTCAGCCACCGGCCAGACTTTCTGCGCCAGGTGATCCAGTTCAGTGACACCGTCCACTTTTCCCAGGGACATCTCGACCGCAAAACCAAAGAAGCAATCGCGAGCTGGGTATCGTGGCTCAACCGCTGTCCCTATTGACTGGACTCGCATGCATACTTCCTGCGTGTTCAGGGAGCAGAAACAGAAACAGTAAAGGCCCTTGCCGATGGCAATCTGGATGAAGCTGGATTGAGCCCTGCGGAACGCGCATTGCTCGATTACGTCACCAAGGTCACGGAAGCGGCCTATCGCACCACCGAAGAAGATGTGCAGAAGCTGCGCGGTCACGGCTGGACCGAACCGCAGATTGCTGAAGCGGTCTACATCACGGCGATGTTTGCTTTCTTCAATCGCGTGGCGGACGCCTTCGGAATCGCCCCGCAAGGTTATCTCGAAATGAATGGCCTGACCAAGTAGGAGAGATATGAACGGCACAACAAAGAGACGACTTCGCAGATGGATATTTGGCGTTGCGGCCTTCTGTTTTGCCGGATGGCTCTGCCTTGTGGGATATGTGAATTGGGCCATGCACCAGTCCCCTGAAGTCTTCGGCCACGTCATGGCCAGGATGCCCAAACCCGCGTACTTTGTACTTCCATTTGAAACGCTGTGGATGCGGGCGCGTAAGGGGCAATTGAATATTGGTGACACCGCTCCGGCGCTGACAGTCAAAAAGCTGGAAGACCATTCCGCTACCGATCTCGCTTCACTTTGGGCGGACAGGCCGGTGGTCCTGGTGTTCGGCAGCTATACGTGACCGCCTTTTCGGCGGGAGGTTCCCGCCCTGAACAAGCTCGCCGAGCAGTACCACGACAAGGTCGGCTTCTACGCCGTCTATATTCTTGAGGCGCATCCCACCGATGTGTGGCAGATGCAGTCGAACGTG
>JANXQR010000282.1 GCA_025353435.1 Acidobacteriota bacterium
TGCGCGACTATCTCGAGTCAATACACTGGAACAAACAGGCGCCCGCTCCCGGCCTGCCTGACGAGGTGGCGGAGCGCACGCAGGCCAAGTATCTCGAGGCTTTCCGCCTGCTTACCGGACGGCATCTGAATCTTTGAATGACGAAATTCCGCGCACGGAGACTGCAATGACGCTGGTGGATTGGGTGGTTGTATTTATTCTCGGATGCGCCGTGCTGGTGGGATTGGCACAGGGATTCTTCCGATCGGTTTGTTCGCTTGGCGGCCTGATTCTCGGCCTGGTAATCGCGGCGTGGAACTATAGTCATCTGGCATCTCTGCTTTTACCTCTTGTACGAATACCCGCCCTTGCGAATACAATAGCCTTTCTGCTGATTGCAATTATTGTTTCAGCCCTCATCGGGTTGATTGGGAACCTGCTGGCAAAGGCGTTTCGCCTGTTGGGACTTGGTTGGCTTGATGCATTGGCTGGAGCCGTGTTCGGATTTTTTCAGGGTGTGGCGCTGGTGGTTATTGGCCTTCTGGTGACGGTGGCCTTCTTTCCGCAAGCGCATTGGATTGCGGAAGCCCGGCTGCCAAGGATGTTTTTCGGTGTGTGTCACGTGAGCAGCAATGTGACGCCAACGGAGTTGGGGGATCGGGTACGAAGCGGGCTGCGTGTCTGGGAAGCAGAGTCACCACGGTGGATGCATCCGCAGCAAAGTAATTGATGAGCTTTAAGTACTCCACAGCGGGGCGGAGTATGGCATTCTAGATTGAGCCAGTGGCAAGGGGTGTGGAGTTGAAACGAGAACTGGACAGCCTGGTGACGCAGATGCATTCCAGCGGAATCCGTTACGAAGAGGCCGTGCGCGAGTTCAGGCGCCAGTACCTCCGCGAAGTGCTTATCGCGAATCGTGGCAACCAGTGCAAGGCCGCGGAAGAAATGGGCATGCACCGGAACACATTGAGCCGTGCGATGGCTGAGCTTGGCTTGAGCCTTGCCGAAGTTCGCGCCAGTCTCAAGCGTCCACCGCGCAGCGAACGTCCAGTGTTCAGCGCGGTTCGTTCTGGCCTTCGCCAGGGCTGACGCCTTCAGTCATGCAAAATTCGTTTCAAGAACAAATCGCTCATCCCCAGGTGTATCTTGCGCCAGGATTTATGTGGGATGCACAGGATGCCTATCTCTTCGATATAGACGGGACCCTGTTGCGCTGCCGCGATCGCATTCACGTCAATTCCTTCATACAGAGCGTACGGCGCGTCACAGGATTTGAGGTCACGCTCGAAGGCATTGTGCTGCACGGGTCGACCGATCCGACCATCCTGCGCGAGGCGTGCAGCCTGGCCGGCATCCCTTCCGATGTGGTGGAAGCACAGACTCAAGCTATCCTTGAAGCCATGTGCGAGAGCGTGACCGAGCAGCGGAATGACATGGACCTGGTTCGCATGCCGGGAGTGGAAGATGCGCTCCGCCACCTGGCCGCCCGGGGCGCACTGCTGGGCGTGGCCACCGGCAACCTGGAAATGATTGGCTGGGTAAAGATTGAGCAGGCTGGACTGCGCGAGTGGTTCCATTTCGGCGGGTTCAGCGACAACTTCCCCACTCGTTCAGAGCTGGTAGCAGACGCGGCAAAAAAGGCCCATGAGCTGGCCGGTCCTGAGGCGCGAGTCTGCGTGGTTGGCGATACACCGAGAGACATCGATGCGGCGCACGCCAATTCCCTGCCCGTGATCGCCGTGGCAACGGGCCGTTACACGTTCGACGAACTGCTCGCGCTCGAGCCCGAGGTATGCGCCTCGTCGCTTACCGACTTGCTTGCCGAGACGCAGGTTGCGCCGTGAAGACGGCCGGGGCAAACGCGATGAAGCGTTGCGCGTGCCTGCTGATGGCTGCGGTGACGGTCGCTGCTCAGGCTCCAGTTGTCACTGTGAACGGCCAACAGGCCCCGCAAGGCTTAGCCATAGCGCAGTCGGACACCAAGCAGCAGCCAGCCAGGCCGCCGACCGAGAGCGAACGCCGCCGGGCTGTGAAGCTCTATCTTGCGGGTTCAAAACTATACGAGAATCAGCATTTCGAGCAGGCGCTTGAGGATTACCGTGAGGCGGCGAAGCTGGATTCGACGAACGGCGACTACCCGCTGGCTGCGGAAGTGGCCCTGGGCCATGCGGTGACGGCGCTGCTGCAATCGGCCGCGCAGAACCGGACGCGGGGAGATCGCGCCGCAGCCCGAGCTGCACTTGAACGGGTGATGGAACTCGATCCTCAAAATGCCTCGGTGGCTGAACGGCTGCGTCAGTTGGCAGATGATGCGACCGCGCCCAATATCCTGGCATTGCCGAGTCGCGAACCATTGCTGGGCGGCCTCGATCATCTTGAACCGACGCCCGGTCTGCACAGCTTTCATGTTCGCGCCAGCCAGCGACAGGTCATCCAGCAAGTGTTTCGAGCATGGGGCATTGAAGCAGCGGTCGACGACAGCGTACGCGGCAACGTGGTGCGGCTCGATCTCGACGACACAAATTTCGCCGACGCCGTTCACGTACTGTCGATGCTTACGAATTCGTTTTACGTTCCCGTGGACCCGCATCGTGCGCTGGTGGCACGCGACTCGCGCGCACTTCGCCAGCAGTACACGCGCAGTGGGTTGGAGACGCTGTCACTCTCGGGATTGACGGCAACCGAGATGACCGACGTGGGCAACATGGCCAGAAACGTCTTTGAGATTCAACAGGCGTCGGTCGATGCCACAGCGGCAACCATTACCCTGCGAGCGCCGGAATCGTCGCTCAACGCCTTCAACGCGACATACCGCGATTTGACGGAAGGCCGCAGCGAAGTGCTCATCGATGTGCGGTTGATCCAGCTGGCGCACAACAATGCGCGGAACACCGGAGTGACGCCGCCGCAAACGGTGACGGCGTTCAATGTATACGCCGAGGAACAGAAAATCCTGAATGACAACCAGGCGCTGGTGCAGCAGATCATCTCGTCTGGTCTGGCTGCGCCCGGAGATACGCTTACGATTCTTGGCATCTTGCTGGCGTCGGGGCAGGTTTCGAGTTCCATTTTTTCGAACGGCATCGCGCTGTTCGGCGGCGGACTTACGTTGTCGGCGCTTTCGCCCGGGCCCGTGAACTTCAATCTGAACGTGAACTCTTCCGACTCTCGTGAGCTCGACGACTTCCAGCTTCGCCTTGAAGACGGCGAGGAGGGCACGCTGAAGAGCGGTACGCGCTACCCGATCCAGACCTCGTCGTTCTCAAGCCTGTCTTCCAATAGCCTCAATATTCCAGGACTCACGGGCGCGGGCACGTCGGGCGCGCTCTCAGGAATTCTGGCGTCGCTGCAGGGCGCATCCGCATCGATTCCGCAGGTGCAGTTTCAGGATCTTGGCCTGGTGCTGAAGGCTACGCCGCGCGTAATGCGCTCAGGCGACGTGGCGCTCAATGTCGACTTGAAAATCTCCGCGCTGGCGGGCTCGGCTGTAAACGGCGTACCGATCCTGGCGAGCCGCGCCTACTCGGGCGTGACCACGCTCCGCGCCAACGAGGCCATCGTGATTGCGAGCGAGATGGATCGCAACGAGAGCCGTGCCGTCAGCGGGTATCCAGGGCTGAGCGAGATCCCCGGCTTGAACAACATTACCGACAAGAACACCGCGAAGAGCGACTCCACGCTGCTCATCATCATGACACCGCGCGTGGTGCGGAATGCTCATGGGCTGGGCCACACGCCAATGATTCCGGTCGATCGCAGCGTGACGCGGTAGAGTTGATTTTGCGCCACAGAAAATCGCCCCCGCAAGACAGCTTGCGAGGGCGATTCAGATTGAGGCGAAGACGCGTCGGCTACTGGATGCCGTCGAGCTTTTCCTGCCACTCCACTACCTTTTTCAGCGTGTCGTAAGCAAGGCCACCGACGGGCATTTGGCGCCCGTTGATGAGCAGCATCGGCGTCGAGCTCACGTTCAGGTCTTCGGCCAGCTTGACTGACTTCTCCACCGCATCGCTGGTGGCCGGCGTTGCGGCACAGGCTGACACTTTGGCGGTATCAAGCCCAGCCTTGGTTACCGCGCTGTTCAAAGTGAGTGTGGCTCCATCGGGAGTGGCCAAGCCATCCTGGCCCTCGAATGTAGCGTCAGCAAACGTAAAGAACGCGCTGCTGCCGCCAAGCTTGCTCACACAGACCGCGTATTCGGCTGCGAGTTTGGCCTGCGGATGAATTCTTTCCAGAGGATAGTTCTGGAAGACGATGCGCGCCTTGGGAAAGTCCACGGCAAGCTTGTCCATGTTTGCCTGGGCTTCCTTGCAATGCGGGCATTGGAAGTCAGCAAACTCAACCAGCTCAAGTTCCTTCGCGGCTGAACCGCGATAGGGTCCATCAGCCTGCTCCTGCAACTTTGCCCGGTTCGCAGCATAAGGATGTTCGCCGAACGGATACAAGTCTTCAGCGGCGATGATGTGTTTGCCATCCGGCATCGCCCAGAATTGGAACGCGGATGGCTTTTCCTTGCCAGTCTTGTCGCCAATGTAGACGGTGACCTTGCTCAAACCCTCGATTTGAGTCTTCATGATCGCCTGCACTTGCCACACACGATTTTCGTCGTAACCCCAGCTCGCATTGAGGAAGGCATTTACCTCATCCTTGGTGGGATGAGCGGCATCGAAGTTTCTGGGATCTGGCTTGGGGAAAACCGGAGCCGCTGCGGGCGCCGGCGCGGAAGGTTGCGGGGCCGGCGCGGTCTGATTGTCGGCGGGTGCCGCGGGCACCTGCTGCTGAGCCCCAGCCTGAAACGTGGCTAGGGATACGGCCAGCAAGGCGGAGCTGGCAAAACGGCCAAAATGTCGGATCAAACGATTTCTCCTTGGTTCTGTTGATTTCATTATCATGTTCGGGCCCGGAGTGCGCCACACCCTGCGCAAATTGAATGGTTTACTGTGCTGGCCACCTGACCGATATCACCACTAGACCTGCACCTTGACGGCGATGGGAAACCGGCGACCCATTCCAAATGACTTTGAGGTGACCTTGAGCACCGGTGCGGCCTGCTGGCGCTTGTACTCGGAACGCTCCACCAGGCGGACAATATGTTTGACCAAGTCAAGTGGAAATCCGTTTTCCTGCGCAATTTGATGGGGACTTTCGTAACGTTCCACGTAGGCCTCAAGGATGGGATCGAGCACCTCGTAGGGCGGCAGAGAGTCGGTATCCTTTTGATCCGGGCGGAGTTCGGCCGAGGGCGGCTTCTCCAATATCGCGAGAGGGATGATTTCACGGTCGCGGTTGAGCCAGCGGCAAATGGCGTAAACGCGAGTCTTGACCAGGTCTCCGATGACCGCCAGCGCACCCACCATGTCCCCGTAAAGGGTGCAATATCCCACCGCCATCTCGGACTTGTTTCCTGTGGTGAGCACCAGCGCACCAAACTTGTTTGAAAGCGCCATGAGCAGGTTTCCGCGCACCCGCGATTGGATGTTTTCCTCCGTGATGTCGGGCTGCATCCCTGCAAATAACGGCTCGAGCGCACGCGTGAATTCGCTGAACAACCCGCTGATGCCGATGAGTTCGAAGCGAATGCCCAGGTTGGCCGCGAGCTTCCGGCTATCGTCGATGGAGCCTTGTGACGAGTAGGGGCTTGGCATCCCGACCGCCATGACATTTTCCGCGCCCAGCGCCTCAGCTGCCACGGCCGCCACCAACGCCGAATCGATGCCTCCGCTCAAGCCCACCAGCACCTTGCGAAATCCGCATTTGCGCACGTAGTCGCGCGTGCCCACAACCAGCGCTCGCCATGCCGCCTCGGTGTCATCCGGCGCAGGGGATTCAATCGGCTGTGCCGCGAACGGATCGACGAAGACGAGGTCTTCTTCAAATGAAGCGGCCTGCGCAATCAGTTCCCCGCGTGCATTGATTGCAAGTGAGGAGCCGTCGAAGATCAAGCTGTCGTTGCCGCCCACCTGGTTGCACAGGAGGACGGGGATGCAGTCACGGCGCGCGATTGCCGTCAGCATTTCCCTGCGCAATGCGGGTTTTCCATGCCAGAAAGGAGACGAAGAGAGGTTGATATGCAGCCCGGGATGCTGCGCCATCAGCTCTTCCATTGGATCGATGGAGTACAAGCGGCGGGGCCAGAAATTTTTGTCGTTCCACGCATCTTCGCAGATCGAAATGCCCAGGCGAATGCCCTCCAACTCGACCACCCGCTGCGTGCGTGCAGGAGAAAAATAGCGTTGCTCGTCGAACACATCATAGAAAGGCAAAAGCCGCTTGTGCTGCTCCAGCAGCAGCTTCCCTTTGTCGAGCAGAACGGCCGCATTCACCGCAGGCTTTCCGGTGGGACCGTTGGCTTCGAGCGCCACGCCTGCCAAGACGGCGGTGCCTAGATCGCGCGTAGCATCAGCAAGTTCATCCACGGCGCTGCGGCATCGTGCCAGAAAGCTTGGTTTTTCAAGGAAATCCGCCGGGGGGTAGCCGCAAATAGCAAGCTCCGAAAACACGGTGAGGCGCGCACCCATGGCGGCTGCGCGGTAGCTCACCTCAATAATCTTGTTCAGGTTCCCGGTAAAATCACCGATCGTCGGATTGATCTGGCCGAGTGCAATCTTCACTCTTCCAGTTTAATCCGCGCTACGCACTGTGTGGGAATCAGGAGCCTGTGCCCGCGAAGACTACGCCGATGGTGCGCAGGATGATCTTGATATCCAACCACACACTCCAGTTTTCAATGTAGGTCACATCGAGGGAGATGTAGCTGTCGAATGATGGATCCTGGCGGCCCTGCACCTGCCAAAGGCCGGTGATGCCAGGGGTCACATCCAGGCGGCGCAGATGGCTCAACTTGTATTCACGAACCTCACTTGCCAATGGCGGACGCGGCCCAACCACGCTCATGTCGCCCTTGAGCACGTTGAAGAACTGGGGCAGCTCATCCAGCGAATACTTGCGCAGAAAACGTCCCAAAGCGGTGATCCGTGGGTCATTCGATACCTTGAAGAGCACGCCCTCGCGCTCATTCATGTGCATCAGCTCGGCCTGGCGCTTTTCCGCATCGCGAACCATTGTGCGGAATTTGAGGCAGCTGAATACGCGTCCTTTTTTTC
This sequence comes from Acidobacteriota bacterium, assembly GCA_025353435.1. Lineage (GTDB taxonomy): Bacteria > Acidobacteriota > Terriglobia > Terriglobales > Acidobacteriaceae > Telmatobacter. The sequence goes on from JANXQR010000282.1 coordinate 7,083, forward strand.
CGAGACGTTCCGATGCGTAGAAGATCGGTCCGTGGGAGTCGAGCTTGATGGCGATGGCGATGGCCAGCATCACAGGAGACAGTAAGAGCACCGTCAAGAACGAGAAGACTACATCGACAACACGCTTCAACATCAGCGCCAGTTCCGGCACATAGCCGCAGTGCAGCGGAATGGTTGGGAATTGCCCGATGTACTCGATTGGCGAATTCCAGGCCAGGCCGTCGTACATGTCGGGAACGACGCGCAAGTTGACGCCAAACGCTCGAGCCTTCTCGAGCACATCCTGCACCATGCCGCGCTCATGCGGGGTGGTGAAGAATATCTCGTCCACAAAATGCTTGCGGGCATGCTGAAACATCGAGTCAAGATCGCCCACGACGTCGCCGGACTCAGCCACATAGCGCGAACTGGATCCGGGAAACTCGATAAATCCCTTGAACGTGTAGCCCAGATGGCGGATGTTATCCACGTGGTGGCGGAGTGCGTGAGCCTCAGGGCCGGTGCCCACGATCAGTACATTGCGCGTGCCTACACCGCGCTCGAATCGCTTGTACAAAAAAATACGGTAGATGAAGCGCCGCATACTCAGGGAAATCAGCACCAGGCCCAGGGTGATCAGCACCAGACCGCGCGGGATCTCCGCCGCATGAAGGAGGTAGATAGCCCCGGTGAGGAGGAGTCCGGAGGCAAAGCAAGCCTGCAAGGTCCTACGCTGCTCATTCAGGAACCCTCCCAGGCGTGCTGGAGAGTAGAGATTGAGTCGTCCACTGATGTAAATAAGCGACAGTATGAATCCGCCCAAGAGCGCGACGAGCAGCCCAGTTGAGCGCCTCTCAATCATGCTCTGTTGCCAAAATTCCTTTACACCGGGAAAAAGCTTTAAATAAGCCTCAAGACAAGCGGCGACAATTACCGCAGCCAACACTGTCACTGCGTCCATAACCATCCACAGCTTCGATGTCCGGGCGGAATTTCGAGCCGCAGCCCCGGTCGTCTCGCCCGTCCATTCGGACGTCGCAACCGTAGCGGAAATTCTTTGCCAGAAATCAGATGTAGCCATTTAAAACATCCCCCACACATAACAAGCAATTGGATGACTAGCGATTGGATGACTTATTGAGCAAGTTAGATGGCTTACACTCTCCCAAAATATCTGAGGAGTAGCAACTTCGGACCGAAATACGAAATAGGGTTAGCACCTTGTGTTAACGGATTAGGTACCCCTGGAACAACAAGCTATTTCCACCGATGCAGAAGGTTTTGGCGGACAATGCATGCCCAGGGAACAGGTGAAGCTTGGTTGCGCTATTTCCTAATCCAGCAGACGAGCTAATTACTGATGAACCGGGCGATTCCGGGCGAAGAAATATGTTCGAGAAGATCATTCAAACCGGGAGAAAATCAAAGCCCTACCGACGAACGAAAAGCAGGGATAAGAAAAGTATAGCAAATCTCAAGGTAGAAGCCATCCCGCCGCTACCCCTACCAGCTCATTTTTATGGTGCTTCTTGAATCACTTGACAGATTCAGCATCACTCTAATGCCCCGCACTATGCAAGCCAAATTTTGGAAATTCACAGTTACGAACCTTTAGTGTTTTGGTAACCCTAGTGCTTTGGTAACCGGTACTCGTCCAGAATCAGGAACTGACGGATGTCGGGATCAGGCGAGGCAAGAAAATCCTTCAGAGCCCCGAAAAAATGTGCGCGCCCCTGGTGGAGAAACAAGACGAGGTCCGCCAGCCGCTCGGCAAAACGCATATCGTGCGTGACGACAATGCTGGTGAATCCGAGCTGATGTTTGAGCCGCTGAATGATCCCTCCAAGACGCTTCGCAATGATCGGATCGACCATGGTGGTGGGCTCATCGTAGAGAACCACCTCCGGCTGAGCGGCAAGTGCGCGGGCGATGGCCACGGCTCGCCTGCGCCCTGTGGAAAGGCTTGCCGGGAGCAGGTCTTCCACATCCTCGGCACCGACCAGGCCAAGCAGGCGCTGAACTACCTGCTGTATTTGGTCCTCCTCAAGTCCACCCTTCTCGCGAAGCGGAAACGCCACGTTTTCCCGCACCGTAAGGGAGTCAAACAGGGCGCCATTCTGGAACACCATGGTAACGTGCTTGCGGACGGCCTGCATGCCGTGTTCGTCAAGCGATGTGATTTCCTGACCACTCACGCGTATTGATCCCGAATCGGGCTTCAAGAAACCCATCAGAATGCGCAGCGCAACCGACTTGCCCACCCCGCTGCGACCGAGAATGCACAGTGTCTGTCCACGTTCGATCGAGAAGCTCACTTCCTCGAGAATTGCGCGCCCGCTGAATGAGATCGAGACGTCGCGAAATTCGATCGCCGGCTCGTTCAATTTGAGGGCAATGGGTTGGTCGACCGGCTCTGGGGTCGTTTCGGGGCCCACCGGCAAGTCAACAATCGGTTCCGAATTGGGAGATTCGTCGAGCATTTCCTAGGTCCAGCTTACGCGATGCTCGAGCGGGCACGGTCGAGATCCTGTGGCGAATTGACGTTGAGGAACCACTGATACGGCGGCAGTGTCCGGGAATGAGATATCTGTCCCGCCTGTGCCAGCAGCTCGACAGAGACCGGACGGATTGGTTGCCCGAGCGTCTCGGAGGCCGAATGGAATGCTGAAAGGCATCCACGACGGCCCGCCGCTAGTTCCGACTTCAGGAATGGGAGCACCTTCCGGCTGAGCACCACCGGAAAGGGTTGGATAAATCCGTTTACCGAGGCCAGGGTCACCGCCCTATGCGTGATGCACGAGTGCCAGATCAAATATTCCAGCAACGATGCGGGCAGGAACGGCATGTCGACCGGAACAAATAGTCCGAGTTCCGCCGACATCTGGGACAGAGCCGAGCAAATTCCGCTCAACGGCCCCCTGTCAGGCGCTTCATCGGAGATCACCGGGGCAAGGTCGTCGAGTTCAGATCGCGCTCCGGCGATCGTCGCCGTCATCCCGGCGGTTCGCAGCAGATCCACGGCGCGGGCGGCCAGGTTGCGACCGTGCAACTCTTCCAGAGCCTTGTCGCGGCCCATGCGGCTTGACCGGCCGCCAGCCAGAACAAATCCTTCCGCCTCGGACCCTGGCAGCTGGCTGGATGTCAACGGCCCGCCTCCTCCATAAAACGGATGATCGACTCGATCCCCAGCTCGAAGTTCTTCAGGTTGAACTTTTCATTCGGTGCATGCAGGTTGTCGTCGGGTAGCCCGAAGCCCATCATGACGCTGGGAAGCTTCAGGTGCTTCGCAAAGTCGCCTACAATCGGAATCGACCCGCCCGAGCGGATAAACACCGTGTCTTTGCCCCACACCTCGTGCAAGGCTCGCGTAGCCGCCCGGATGTAGGGATTGTCCACTGGAATCAGACAGGGGTCACCGGAATGAATCATTCGCGCCTGCACGTCAACACCAGCCGGAGCGATCGCCGTTACGTAGCTTTTGTACTGCTCGAAGGCTTTGGCGGGTGTCATCCCCGGAACGAGCCGCATTGAAACCTTCGCCAGGGCCTTGGCCGGGATCACGGTCTTGGCGCCAGCGCCAGTGAATCCGCCTGGAATACCATGCACATCGAGAGTCGGCCGTGCCCAGGTTCTCTCCAGTACTCCGTAGCCCGATTCACCCACCAGTACTCGCGACCCCACCTCGGTTTCGCGGTAGTGCTCCTCGTCGAACGGCAGGCTCTCCCACGCCGCCAGTTCCTCCGCGCTGGGAGGAATGATGTCGTCGTAGAACCCCGGAATCAGGATGTGACCATTCTCATCCTTTAGCTTCGCGATGATCTGCGCGATGGCCACAAACGGGTTTGGGGCCGCGCCACCGTACATGCCGGAGTGCAGGTCAGTCTTTGCCCCTCTCACTTCAAGCTCGGTGTAGATCATTCCCCGCAACCCAACGCACAGGGTCGGAAGTCCAGGAGCAAAAAGCTCCGTATCCGAAACCAGCGCAAAGTCCGCCTTCAGATCCGCCGGCTTTGACGCAACATACGCCGCAATGCCCTCCCCGCCGACTTCTTCTTCGCCTTCCAGCAGCACGCGCACATTCAGCGGCAGCGCCCCGCCTGTCTTAAGGAGCGACTCCAGCGACTTGACATGCATGAACATCTGGCCTTTGTCGTCAACCGCGCCGCGGGCATAGAGATTGCCGTTGCGCTCCGTAGGCTCGAACGGCGGGGTGTGCCACTCGTCCAGGGGGTCGGCCGGCTGCACATCGTAGTGGCCATACGCCAGCATCGTCGGCTTGCCGGCGGCGTGGAGCCAATCGGCGTAGACCAGAGGGTGGCCCGTAGTCTCAATCAGCCGCACGTTTTCCATCCCGATGCGCTTCAACTCCGCGGCCAGCTTTTCTGCGATTTTGCGGCAGTCGCCGGCGTGTTCCGGCAGCGTGGAGATGGAGGGAATCCGCAGCAGGTCCTTCAATTCATCAAGAAAACGGGCGTGGTTTTCGCGGGCGTACTTTACGGCAGATGACGACATCAGATTTCTCCAGTCGGGCAGGTTGAAGGTCGGCCAAAACCAAAGTATAGGCGCATGACCCCGGCCAGAGTTTCCTCAGACCGACTCCGGCTCTCGCGACTATTTGGAGGGGTTTATCCAACTTGAACTTCGACGAGACAACCGGAATCGTGCTTTCTAAATGTCCCACGCACTGGGAAGCAGGCGTTGGCGGGCCAAAAGAAAAACGACGCTGCTCAATCGCAGCGTCGTGAGTAGAGTGCTTTGGGTTCGGAGGTTCTTCGGCCGCTAGTAACGGGCGATGCTCGGATCGACCTCGGCAGACCATGCGTCGATGCCGCCATGCAGCGACTGCACCTGCTCGAAGCCCTGATTGCGAAACCATGCCGTCACGTTCAGCGAACGCATGCCGTGGTGGCAAAGGACAACGATACGTTCATCAGGATCAATCTCCTGATGAGCGCGGGCCGGCACATCGCCCATCGGCATCAACACGCTGCCGCCAATGCGGGCGGTGGC
>JANXQR010000368.1 GCA_025353435.1 Acidobacteriota bacterium
ACTTCGTCGCGTTTGCGGTCCATGGGATAGAAGCAGAGGTATTTGGTGTCTGGCACTGACGGCCAAATGCGCGGAGCCATGGCGGCAGCGGCGCGAGCGAGGGACGCCTCGACCTCCGCCTTCCACTCCGGGGAGAACTGCTCGAATCCCTTGGCTGACGCGGCTTCGTAGGTCTTGCGCGTCGACTCATAAAGTCCAAGCTCAACGACGGACACGTACGAATGGCGTTGATCGAGGAAGCCGTAGAGTGCAGTTTGGGCAAGCTGCAATTCCACCTGGTTCAGCGCTTCCAGCGAATCGCGGAAGTGGACGAGTACCAGGTCGCCCTTGTGGCCGAGCTGCGAAAATAGCGCGGTGTGAATCTTGCCGTCCGCGCTCTTCTCCAGCGAACCCAGTACGGCCGCAGCTTCGGCAGCAATCTTTTCGCGTTCTCCGGCCGATACGGCATGCCACGCCTTCCAGTCAAAACGGAAAAACTGATGCAGCGCACTCGATCCTTCAAGCGTAAGCGGAACGGGAGGAAAATCAGCCAACGTACACCTCTTCCGGCAGTTTCAGTCAGACTCAATCCTAACAAAATGGGCTGCCCGTAGAGTGCGCCCTGAAAGCAGCTGCTCGCGCGTCCCACGACCAGAAAGTCAGCCCGGTTTCAGCCCTATATACTGGAAGTCGCGCATGATCGAAAAGATTCTTGGTCTCCTAGTTCACTTTGTCACCGGTGTGATTGATAGCGGCGGATACGCCGGCATTGTTGCTCTGATGGGGATCGAGTCGGCATGCATTCCGCTACCTTCAGAAATCATCATGCCGTTCGCCGGCTATCTTGTGTACAAGGGCAGCTTCACGCTGCTTTGGGTGGCCACGGCTGGCGCGGTGGGCTGCAATCTTGGCTCGGTTGTGGCGTACTGGATTGGCGCCAAAGGCGGTCGGCCGCTGGTGGAGCGCTACGGGCGCTGGGTGCTGATGAGTTCGCACGATCTGGACCGTATGGAACGCTACTTTGCGAAGTACGGTTCGATCACGGTTCTCCTGGGCCGGCTCCTTCCGATAGTCAGAACATTCATCGCATTTCCGGCGGGCATAGCGCGCATGCCGCAACTGCGGTTTCACATTTACACGTTTGTGGGCTCGTGGCCTTGGTGCTTTGCACTGGCCTACGCGGGCCTGAAGCTGGGCGAGAAGTGGAACGATCCGAACTCGCCGTTTCATGAACTGTTTCACCGTTTTCATACTCTTGTCGTGGTGCTGCTGCTGGCCGCCATCGCCTGGTTCGTGTGGTCGCATCTGCAGCGCCGCAAACAATCTCCTGGCGCCTAGTGTGCGGATGGCCGCGCCGGGTAAACTGTCTCGTCTCGTCTCGACTCGAATCGACCGCGCGGGAACGTTTGATTCCCGCAGCAAACAAAGGAAGGGTTAAAAAATGTCACCTGAACAGCAAGGCGGCCTGAAGACCGCCGGACAACACAACATTGCACCAGCGACCGGCAAGCTCGGCGTGATGGTGGTGGGACTAGGCGCAGTGGCAACCACCATGATCGCCGGCGTGGAAGCCGTGCGGCGCGGGCTCGCCAAACCGATCGGATCACTTACACAGATGGGCACCATTCGCCTGGGCAAGCGCACCGACAACAAATCGCCACTCATCAAGGATTTTGTTCCCATGGCACAACTGGAAGACGTGGTCTTCACAGGTTGGGACATCTTCGAGGACAACGTCTACGAGTCTGCTGCACACGCCAAGGTGCTGGACAAGGACACGCTTGCCCAGATGAAGCCCTACCTCGAAACCATCAAGCCGCTGCCAGCGGTGTTCGATCAGTACTATGTGAAGCGCCTGCACGGCACGCACGTAAAGAAGGGTAAGAACAAGCGTGATCTAGCTGACCAGGTGATTGCCGATATACAGAATTTCAAGAAGACGGTCGACCGCGTGGTAATGATCTGGTGCGGATCGACGGAAATCTTTCTTGAGCCCACGGCGGTGCACCAATCGATCGAGGCCTTTGAGAAGGGGCTCGATACCGACGACATCGGAATCGCGCCGTCACAGATCTACGCCTACGCGGCGTTGAGCGAGGGCGTTCCTTTCGCCAATGGCGCACCAAATCTTACGGTCGACGTTCC
>JANXQR010000392.1 GCA_025353435.1 Acidobacteriota bacterium
CGCGGACTTCAGCCATCAGACGCGATTGACGGACAGGACCCTCAACCGGTGGTGGTGCTGGGGTACAAGTTCTGGCAACGTCACTTTGCGGGGGATGCGAATGTTGTGGGCAAGACGATGCAGATGGTCCACAAAAACTACACCATCGTGGGCGTGGCGGCCAAGCGTTTTACATGGGACGACGCGGATGTTTACCTGCCCAAGAAGATCACACAGGACCTGGTGCCGAACTTTTACGTGGGCATCCGCCTTAAGCCGGGTGTGACCAAGACGGCGGCCGAGTCGGCGCTTGATCCGCTTATCCATCAATTTGCGCAACAGACGCCCAAACATTTTCCGACCGTTCCGTTTCATTTCAAGCTGCGCGGATTCAACGACGACTTTCTTGAGCGGCTGGGTGGAGTTCCCTATCTTTTGTTTGGCGCTGTCTCGATGCTGCTGCTGATTGGCTGCGGCAATGTTTCGATATTGCTGCTGGCGCGCGCGGCCACACGCGGTCAGGAGTTTGCGGTTCGTTCGGCCATTGGCGCCAGCCGATCGCGCATCATTCGCCAGCTGTTGACGGAGTCGATGGTGATCTCGCTGACGGGAGCGGCGCTGGGTGTAGGGATTGCCTACAAGTCGCTGGATTGGATTGTTGAGAACCTGCCGCAGAATTCTATTCCGCATGAGGCGAGCCTGCAGATCAACTTGCCGGTGCTGGCATTCTCAGTAGCGGTGGCGATGTTAACAGGCGTGCTGTTTGGGCTTTGGCCGGCGTTGCAGGCGTCGAAGCCGAATGTCAACCAAGTTATGCAATCGGGCGCGCGCAAGGTGGCCGGCAGCGTGGCGGGCAAGCGGTTCCACGGCAGCCTGATTGCGGGGCAACTGGCGCTGACGCTGCTGATGCTGGCGGCGGCGGGCACCGCGATTCAAGGCTTTTTGCAGATGATGCATATCAACCTGGGCTACGATCCGCACAACGTGATGTCGGTGGGGATTCCTGTGCATGAGGGTACCTATAAGACGTGGGCGGAGAGAGCTGCCTACTTTGAGCGGCTTCGTGCGGCGGTGGCCGAGGTTCCCGGGGTAACCATGGCGGCGATCTCGACCAACGCTACACCGCCCTCGAACGGCATGAATATCAAGATGGAGATCCTGGGCAAGCCGTCGGGTAACGAGCAGGAAACGCGATTGAACCTGGTGAGCCAGGAGTATTTTCCCGCACTGCACATCGGGATCGCACAGGGACGCATTTGGGATGCGACAGAGAACCATAACGCTGCGGCGGTGGCGGTGATCAACCAGACGCTTGCGAAGAAATATTTTCCCGGCGGAGATGCGATTGGACACGCAATCAAGTTTCCTGACCTGCGGGATGCGCCGCCGTTCAACGTGCTTTCTCCTCAGGGGAACACCAACCTGCTTATTGTCGGCGTGATTCAGGACAAGCTGGATGACGGCCTGGCGAATCCGATTTTGCCGGAGGTTTTTATTCCGTACACGTACGGGATGCGCATGGGAACGCAGATTCTGGTGCGCAGTGCTGGCTCGCCCCTGGCGCTGCTGCATACGGTAAGCGCGAAGGTTAATTCGATTGACCATGACCAGCAAACGAACAGCAACACAGAGGACCTGGAGCATTGGATATCGGACGAGCCGGAGTGGGCTCGCGGACGGATGCTGACGTGGCTGTTTGGTGCGTTTGCGGCGCTGGCGCTGGCGATGTCCGCGGTGGGACTTTATAGCGTGGTGTCGTATTCGGTGGTCCAGCGTACGAATGAGTTTGGCATACGCATGGCCTTGGGAGCACCTAAAGCGCATGTGCTGCGCATCGTATTTTCTTCAGTCAGCGGGAGTGTGGGCGGAGGGCTGATTGCGGGGGCCGTGCTGAGTCTTTCGTTGGGCGAGGTTCTGAAGCATTGGGCCACGGACAAGCAACTGGGCGTGGGGAGTCCCTTGCTGCTGGTTGCGGCGGGGCTGACGTTGATTTTAGTGGCAGCGGTGGCTTGCTTGATTCCGGCGCTGCGCGCGGCGGAGGTTCAGCCGATTACGGCGATTCGATACGAGTAAGAAGGAGCGGCTAGCGCAGGCCGGTGTGCAGGTAGGCGAGCAGGGCGGACATTTGATCCTGGGTGAAGCGGCCGGCGAAGGCGGGCATTAAGTTTTTGCCGGCGAGTACGACGCGTTGGACTTCTGCGTCGGTGGCGGGTGCGCCGCTGGGGAGTTTGTCGTGGCGAAACATGCCGTGCAGGTCAGGCGGGACTTTCTTCAGAGCCAGATCGTTGTCCTCATGGCAGTGGGCGCAGCGGGATGAGTACAGGCGCTTGCCTTCGGCCTCCTGAGCAGTAAGTGCAGGCTGTGAGCGGCATCCGGCAATGCTCAGGATCGTACCGGTAAGCGCCAAAAATACAAAAATAAATCGTTGGGGGATGACGGCCACCGGGTCCATTCTTGCACTTTGCTACGACGACGAGGCCGAGCGTTTCGATATGCTGGATCCATGATACTGCCATCGCTGGAAACGATTCACGAGGCACAAAAGGTGCTGAGCGCATATATGGCGCCGACCCCGCTGTACTCCTGGCCGCTGTTGAATGACAGGCTTGGAACCGAGGCCTGGATCAAGCATGAAAACCATACTGCCGTGGGCGCCTTCAAGATGCGCGGCGCGCTGGTTTATCTGACATGGCTTCATGCGAGGCAGCTGGATCTGCGTGGGGTAATCGCTGCGACGCGCGGCAATCATGGGCAGGGCGTGGCTATGGCGGCGCGGCTGCTGGGACTGAAGGCAGTGGTCGTTGTACCGCATGGCAACAGCAAGGAAAAGAATCGCGCCATGGTGGCGCAGGGAGCGGAGTTGCTGGAATACGGGCACGACTTTCAGGAATCGCTGGAGTTTGCGCGCGGGCTAGCGGTCGAGCGCGGACTGGCGATGGTGGACTCGTTCCACGAGCGGCTGGTGATGGGCACGGCGACGTATGCACTGGAGATGTTGCAGGCAGCGCCGCCGTTGACGCGGGTGTATGTGCCGATCGGGTTGGGGTCGTCGATCTGCGGAGTGTGCGCAGCACGGAATGCGCTGGGACTGAAGACCGAGGTGGTAGGTGTGGTGTCGGCTGAATCTCCGTCGTATGCGCTTAGCTTCAAGGCGAAAAAGGTGGTGGAGGCGCCGGCACGGACGCGCATTGCCGATGGGCTTGCCTGTCGCATGCCGAACGAGAAGGCGATGGAGGCGATCTGGGAAAACGTGGCGCGCATCGTGGAAGTGAGCGACGACCAGATCGAAGACGCGATGCGGATTTACTATACGGACACGCATAATTTGGCCGAGGGCGCGGGCGCTGCCGCGCTGGCGGGTGCATTGCTCGAGGGACAGCGTGCTGAAGAGCGCATTGGCATTGTGCTTACCGGCGGAAATGTGGACAGCGATGTGTACCGGAATGTGCTGGCCGGGGCGCGTTCGTGACAGAAGCCGGTACGGAGAACGGATGACAACACCGACGAATGAAAATTTGAAACCGCTGGCGCATGGCGCGCAGAACCGCTGCTTTGGATGCGGGCAGGCTAACCCGGCCGGGCTGCATCTCGAATTTCTGCTGGCGAATGATGGGCGAGTGGTGTGCCTGGCAAATATTGCCGACACGTTTGAAGGACCGCCGGGTTATCTGCATGGTGGAATTATCGCCACGCTGCTGGACGAAACGATGAGCAAGGCGGTGCGCTCCCATGGTCTGGTGGCGATGACGCGGCACATGGAAGTGGATTATCAGCGGCCGGTGAAGTCCGCTGCGCCGATTCGGCTGGAGGGACAGGTGACGCGCAGTGAAGGGCGAAAGCATTGGGTGGAAGCCAAGGTCCTGGATGAGAGCGGCAAAGTGCTGGCAGAGGGCAATGGGCTGTTTGTCGAAGTGCAGGCACGGAGAGATCCACTGGCGGCTCAATTTGAATCCAACCCGCGAGGGTGATGTTACTGCGCGGGTCCGGGGGGCGGGGACAAGGTTCCGAGCCAATTGATGACCTGGGTTTCAAGAAAGATGCGGTGATCGGACCAACCATGATCGGTGTCAGCGTGCACGGCAGTGACGTTCTTGTTACCTTTGGCCTGCAGCGCTTTCACGAGGGCATCGGTACCCGGCTCGAGGCCGTCATTGGAGGATAGTACGAGCATCGGCATCGCAGCGAGACCATCCACTGCGCTGGCGAAGTCGAACCCTTTCGTTTTGGCGATGACGTCATCGGCCATGCTCTCGGCCGTAACTCCGGCGAGTGCTTCCATGTTATCGGCCATAAGGGCGATGGCGCGGTCACGCGGCAGCTTCTGACCGATGGCGCTCATGTCCGCGGCGCTTATGAGGACGGCGCCGAGGAGGGCGGGATCGTGCGCGGCGGTGTTCGCGGTGACCCATCCACCCATGCTGTGGCCGGCGATGGCGATGCGGTGGGTATCGATGCCGAGGCGAGCGGCGTTGGCAGGGACGCGGAGAAAGGCGAGAACTGCGGCCGCATCCTCGATGTTCTGCGCGAAGCGAAACTGGCCGGGACTGCCCCACGAGCCACGATAGTTGAAGGTGACGGCGTTCCAACCCGTGCGGCGCACGGCCTGCGCGAGATCGAGATTCTTTTCATTGCCTGGAAGGCCGTGGCAGATCACCAGCGTGGGGTGAGGGCCTGGCCCTGATGGGGTATACAGCACTCCATTGATGAGCATGCCGTGCGAGGGGATGTGCAAGACCGCCATGGATGCCGGGTGCGCGGGATCGACAGGGGGGTCAGTGAAGACAGCGTTGGGCACGGCCTGCCCATGAATCGTAATCGACATGATTGACAGGCATGCAGCCAGAATGGCGATCCGGTGTATCAACTGAACCTCGCTGCTGGTAATTTTTGACCCTTGCAACTCAACGATAAACTGCCGGGACAGATTTCAGAAACGGGGACGAACAATTGACCCCAAAAAAGGAGCCCCGCATTCCAGCGCAGTTTCGGGCCGAATAGCGGGGCCAAACGGAGAAATTCGAACTCACGAAGCGATTAGTGAATCATCTGGATCGTTTCCTGAGTGATGGTGTCGAACGTGGTGATGGTTTTGGAGTTCGCCTCAAAGGCACGCTGCGCGATGATGAGGGCGGAGAACTCGCCGGAGATATTTACATTGGAGCCTTCAAGGGCGCCATTCTGCATGGTGCCGAGGCCGGCGCTTCCGGAAGTGCCAATGGCTGCGGTACCGCTGGACAACGTCGTATCGTAGTTGCCGCTTCCCATGTCACGCAGGCCCTGCTTGTTGGCGACATTGGCCAGGGCAATCTGTCCGACGTTGAGTTTCTGTTGGTTGGAGAACGTGACGGTGACGGTGCCATCGGAGCCGATGGAGAAGTCCTGATACTGTCCACTGGCGAAACCGTTCTGGGTGGTAGCAGTGACGGCGGAAGTGGCATCGACCTGCGTGATGGTGGGTTTTCCGGCAGCGCCCATCAGGTTCCACGTCATGTTGAGGTTGTTTGCCTGGTCAGTGAGGCCGGTGAAGGCGACCGGGATGCTTGAAACCTGGGCCGCGCCGGTGCCAGCCGCTGTTCCGTTGACCGTGGACAGATTGCCGGTGGCATCGAAGGTCATGGTGCCGTTTACGGGCGTTGATACGCCGCCGGTGTCGGCAGCCGGCAGCGCGATGGAATAGCCCCATGCGTTGACGCCAGTTTGGGTGTAGGTGACCGATGCGGTGTGCATCTGTCCGAGTGAATCGAACAGGTCAATGGTGGCCGGGAAGACGGCACCCGCGCCGGAGGAGTTGAGATTCGCAGACATATCGAAACTGGCCGTTGCCTTGGGCGCCAGCACCTGGCCGATGGGAATGGTGATGGGGGCGAGTGGAGCGGCTGTGTTTACGGCGCCATTGACCGCCGGGTAGCCCAAGACGTTCAAGCCGCTGGGCGTGATCAGGTTTCCGGTTGAGTCGGTGTTGAAGTGCCCGGCCCTGGTGAGGAACTGGCCGGTGCCATGGCTCACCACGAAAAACCCGTTGCCTTGCAGTGCGACGTCAGTATTCACTCCTGTGGGGTTAGGTGTTCCGTTTGAGAAGTCGGTGGTGATGGATGCAACCTGGGTGCCCGCTCCCTGTTGGATGGGATCGCCCGCCCCGGTGGCTCCAATCTGTTGATAGAACAGGTCAGAGAAATTGACCGCCTGCGATTTGAATCCTGTGGTGCTCATGTTGGCGAGATCGTTTGCAATGGTGTTAAGTGAGGTGGATTGGGCGCTGAGGCCCGTAAGTGGAATGAAAAAACTTGCCATCGATGGTCTCCTATCATTCTTGTCAAATTGCGAGTTGCTGGGATCGGGACGGATGCGGTTTCGGCGGTTCCTGGTTAATCAAGACGTGAATGGTGGCCAAGGGCATTGGCGACGCCATGCGCAGCCGGGTTGGCTGGTGGGACGCTGAGGTTTCCGGTTGTGGTCGAGATCGCGGAGCTTGAATTCGCGGTGGCAGTGAGCGAATGTAGGGGACCACCTACGGCCCGAGGGTAGATTCCGACGGGCACAGGCGATTGCGTATTTGCAGGTGAGGGTGAGGCCAATGCAGTGGCATCGGCCGTGTCAGTGTAGGGTTGCGAACCTGACTTGGGCGGTGTTCCCGAAACACCAAGGCCCGTTGTCAGGGTTTGGTTGATGTTGATGAGTTGTTCGAGACTGTTCACCTGCACCAACTGGTTGACGTAGGCGTTGGGATCGTTGTTTGCGGTTGGATCCTGGTTCTTCATTTCGGTGACCAGCAGGGTGAGAAAGTCGTTCGCCGAGATGGTCGCGCCATCGCTTGCGCTTGTTCCTGAAGGCGCGGCCGCGGCGGGATTCGCGTTTGCGAGCGAGTTCGCCGGGACCGCATGATTCCAGATGCCTGAAGCTGTCGCCATCATTCCTCCACTGCGCGGTGCGCAGCCTTTGGTGTGTTGTAGAGGGCTTGCTAGGCCATTACGGAGAGGTGGACTCCGCTTCCGTTGGGCAATTTAGTTGCGTCCACAAAAATGTGACTTGCAGTGTTGTCGCGGTCCCGTAAATCCGATGATGGATTGGAATCGCGCGTGAAAGGAGCGGACGGGTTGTGGTCCTGTTGCTGTTGGTGGCTTGACTGGCCGTTCATTGAGTTGTCCTGTTGAGCCGTGCCGGCATGCGCGCCTCCGGACTCAGGAGATGCAAGCGTAACGGTGGCGTTGTGGCCCTGATGATCGGCCATAAATGCGTTGAGGCCTGCAAGTTGATTGCTGAGTACGGAGGCTGCTTCGGGCGATCCGGGGACGAGTGCGGCGTGCATGCCTCCTGCAATTCCATCCGCTCGAACGGTCACCCATCCCAGCGAGGGATCGAGATAGCCGGCTTCGGCATGATGGGCGCCGGCATGAATCCAGGTTGTCTGTGGGCCGGCCGTAGCCCCGTCGAGCACTGCAAATGGTTCTCGATCAGCAGAGGCAAGTGGGAATGAATTATTGGCCGGAGATGCAAGGTAAGCGCGCCGATCCAGAAACTCGCCGTCATGATTTGCGATTGAGCTTACGATGGAACTCGCAGCTGCGCCCTGCGCCGGGGAGTGCAACTGTCCGGCGTCGATGGTGGGGTAGCTTGCCGCGCTGTGGGTCATTGATCGGATGGAACGGGACGCGGACTGCGCGGCGTCGATTCGCCGGGATGGAGTTTGATTGGGGTTTGAGTTGAGGGCGAGGGTGGCGCCGATCGGCGGATTAAGCGGATTCGCGATTGTGGCTTGGGGCGCGAGATCAGGGATGGGCGAGGAATGTGCACGTGGGAATTCAACGGTGGTTGCGACTTGCTCAAGCGGCGAAGATAACGGAGAAATCGGCGACCGCATTTGATTGTCCAAAGTCTCTGAACCGAGCGACACATCGAGTTCGCTCATTTGCGGATTCAGCGCCTGCTCCGGGTCAGTCGAATTTCCGAGATCATTGGCGATCGCAAGCAATGGATTCCGAGCCACTCTTCTGTGCACTGCGGGGATGTCAGCAGGGAAACTGGACATTCGTGCGAGGTCGAGCGGTGGCTCTTCCTTTCCAGTCGGCGTCTGCTCTCGCCCGAGAAGCGACACTGCTGACGTAGTTGTGAGGAGAGCGACATGGTCAATCGGGGGCGCGGCCGACGGGTCGGGCAAGATGTCAGTCGGCGCGCCCTTTGCGGTTTTCAAGCGAATTGAAACATCAGCAGATTCTCGGCTGCGCGAGCTTTGGGATTCCTTAGTTTCCGGCGAGGCTTCGATAGGCTTCGGTTGAACGGACGGCAATAGATTCTGTTGATTCGACGGCAGGAGCTTCTGCTGAATTGGCACACGTGCCGAGCCGGGGAGCAGAACAGCTGGCACCGATCCAGACTCGTGAGCGGGAACATTCCCTGCCAATTGGGTCTGAGTCGCGGGAACTGCGAGTTCACTGGTCCTGGCCTCATCCGCCGACCGCGCGTGCATCTCGGTAGGTGAACCGTTGATTGCGTCGAGAAGTGATTGCAGGCCTGTCGCAAATTCGTGAGGAGCAGCGGTGATGGGCGTTGAACCGCTATTGACACCGTTCGTTAATTTTCCTGCTCGGGAGGAACTCGGGGATTTTTCTGTCGGCATCGAAATTTGAGCGGCCATCTGCATGATCTCGTTAATATGCAGGTGACATGCCAAACTAAATCGGGATGTTGTTAGAGAGTTGTTACGATTTGAATTCCGATCCCAATTCCGAAATTGCGGCCGAATCTTCGTCCTGCATGGGCTCAAGATTCGCTGGGGTAGTGCGAGGGCCTCTGGAGTTACATGCGGGAGTTGATTTGATGAGTCGCTTCCCTGCCCCATGCTCCTCACGGTATCGACGCGCTCCAAATGTGTCGTCGAGGGTCTGCTGACTGCGGCGGCCTGACTCGATGGCGTCCAGCGCATCACCTTCTTCGATGAGCGTCTGGGCCTGGAGGCGTTCGAGGCGCTTGGCAAGGTATGCCTGCCGCGCATGGACTACCCTAATTTCCGCTGCAGCAATCCTTGGCGTAAGGGAAGCGGCGCAACGTGCAGCAAATTTCACCTCAACCATCGCCGCGGTTCGATCGGTTGCGTCGCCTTCCCGGACACTCGCCGCGAGCAGTTCCCGCCCTGCGTGCTCCCTCGCAATGGCGGAAGTGCGCGCATGCTCGAGAGCCCACAAATCGCCAAGCACGGATTCTAGAGCCATTCCCTGCTGCTCTTCTTCAACGTCGCGAACGTGCAATAAGCGGCGCAGGGCGTTTGAAACTGGCATGGTCTACACCGCGGCGGCGAGGCAGGCGAGCCCGCGCACCGCATCGGCAAACCCGACGCGCTCGGTTGCATCCTGAGCGAGGAATGCGCGCAGCGAACCGCGGGCACGCAGAGCGCGGTCCAGGTCAGGATCAGAGCCGGCCTTGTACGCGCCGATGCGCACCAGGTCCTCCGATCGCGCGTAAACGGCCATCAGGCGCCGAATGAGACCGGCATGCTCGCGGTGCGCAGGCTCGGTGACCGCGGGCATGAGACGGCTAACGGAATCGAGCACCGCGATGGGCGGATACCAGCCCTCTGAAGCCAGGGAGCGAGAGAGAACTATGTGACCATCGAGAAGAGAACGCACCGCGTCCACCAGCGGATCCTGCTGATCGTCGCCTTCCATCAGCACCGTATAAAACGCTGTGATGGAGCCGGTCTTGAACTGCCCGGTTCGCTCCACAAGACGGGCGAGTCTCGTAAACACTGAGGGCGTGTAGCCCTTGGCGGTGGGGGGCTCGCCGGCGGCAAGTCCGATTTCGCGAGCGGCCATGGCGAAGCGTGTGAGCGAATCAAGGACCAGCAAAACGTGCTTGCCCTGCGCCGCAAAATATTCCGCCACGGTGGTGGCTGCGAGTGCGGCGCGCATGCGGAGCAGGGGGCTCTGGTCCGATGTGGAGACGAGCACTACGGAACGCGCGCGGCCTTCTTCGCCCAGCGCATGCTCGAGGAACTCGCCAACTTCGCGGCCACGCTCGCCAACCAGGCCGACTACGGTTACGTCGGCTTCGGTATTGCGCGTCATCATGCCGATCAGTGTGCTCTTGCCTACGCCGGAGCCGCCGAAGATGCCCACGCGCTGCCCGCGGCCCACGGTCAGCAGGGCGTCGATGGCACGGATACCGGTGCCGAGCGGAGTGCGAATGGCGACGCGGTCGAGCGGTGCGCGCACTTTGGTGTCGAGCGCGAATGTGGCTTGCGCGACCGGTGCGCGTTGGCCGTCGATGGCCTGCCCGAGCGCGTTGAGAACGCGGCCGATGAGCGCGGGGCCGACCTCGATTTGAGGAACCTTTCCCAGCGCTGAAATCCGGTCGCCGAAACGAATCCCGTCGGCGCTCTCAACCGGCATCGACAATACGTTGGGGCCACGGAATCCGATGACCTCGGCGGCATGTGCGTTACCGTATTGATCCTGAATCTCGCAACACTCGCCAACCGAGGCGAGCGGCCCAGCCGACTCGATGGTCTGACCCACTGACTCAAGCACCTGCCCGTGCCAGCGCCATGGCTGAGTGCGGCCGAGGTGGGCAAAGTAGGTGTCGAGCAACGCGGTCAAAGGGTAAGCTCCATGCTCGCCAACAATTTCTCCGGGACAGAAGACGCACTTGCAGCCCGATCGAAGAAGCCTCGCTCGATCTCACTCAGTTGCGCGCGGACCCCCAGATCGACTGAGCCAAGTTCCGTTTCGACCGAGCAATCGCCAAGCCGCATGCCGTCTCCCGCCAGAACCTGCGGCTTGACGGGAAGGTTGGGCAGGTGGGCGATCGCCTCTGTCCACAGCTCGAGCTCAGCTGGAGGCACGCGAAGACGGACGCTGGTGGACGCGGCAAGCTGTCCCAGCGCCACGCGAACGGCCCCTGTGAGCAACAACGGATCCATCTGCGCTTCGCGGCGCAAGATACGTGAGGACACGGCGAGGGCCAGTTTTACCACTTCATACTCCACAGCCTGCAGGTAGCGATCGCGCTCGCCCGCAAAGCTGGCCACCATGCATTCGATTTGCGCGGCGAGGCGTTGGCTTGCAGGCCCCTGGGAGGCGCGCTCTGTGGTGCATCCCTGCTGTATTCCCTGCGCGCGGCCGGCCTCAAAGCTGCGGCAGGTCTCTTCTTCCAGCCGCTTGTCGAACTCAGTTTGCAAGAGTGGCGTAGGACTCTCCAGTGGCGAGGCAGCTTGCGTCGATGCTCCGGGAACATTCAACTTTGGCGCGCCACCCCCCCACGCTTCCCAGTCGGGCAAATCCGCATGAGGAAGCCGAGGGCAGTCCCAGACTTCGATAACATCTGGCCGGCTGTTTCGCTCTATGACGCCGCTCGATTCCACAAGGCCTCGCACAAAGTTCATTTTTTACGCCAGCATCTCGTCGCCCGTTTCGAGCTTCAGAATTACCTTGCCCTCGGCCTCGAGACGCCGGGCCAGGGTGAGAATCTCCTGCTGCGCCTGCGCAACCTCACGCGAACGCACGGGCCCCAGAACTTCCATGTCCTCTTTCAGCATGTCGACGGCGCGCGAACTCATAGCCTTGAATATCTGCGCGCGCAGTTCGTCATTGGCCCCGCGCAATGCCATCGCGAGCTGGCGCTTGTCCACACCGGTAACGATCTCACGAATGCTGGCGGCCGGCACCGTCACCAGGTCTTCAAACGTGAACATCAAATTGCGGATACCGAGAGCAAGCTCCGGCTGCCCCTCCTCGATGGTTTCGAGAATGTGCTTGGACTCCTCGGCATTGAGCCGGTTGAGCAGGTCGGCCACGGCCTTGAAGCCGGAGTAACTCTTGCGACCGGTATCGCCCATGCTCTCCAAACGCCGGTGCAGGATGTGCGCCACCTTCTGCGCCATCTCCGGCGAGAACTGCCGCATCTCCGCCAGGCGCTGGATTGAGACCACCTTGTGCTCCTCGCTCAAGCTCTCCAAAACTTGTGACGCCTTGCGCGGGTCAAGATGGGCGAGTACCAGAGCGATGGTCTGCGGATGCTCGCTATCGAGCAGCTTGCCGAGTTGCTGGGGATCCGTACGCTGCAGCTTGGCGAGGTTGCCTTGGGACGCTTCCTGCGAGTGGCGCACCTGCGCGAGAAGGTCCTCGGCACGCTGTTTTCCAAAGGCTTCCACCAGCAGCCGGTTGGCAAAGTCCAGGCCACCGTGCACCATGAAGTTCTGCGTTTCCAGCAGCTGCCAGAACTCCTCGACGACTTCGGCGGTCAGCTCCGGCGCAACCGTGCGGAGATCGGCAAGCTCCTCGGTCAGTCGCTGCACATCGGCATCGGGAAGGGTGCGCAGAATCTCCTTGGCCAGATCCTCGCCCATGGCGATGAGCAGGATCGCTGCCTTGCGAACGCCGTCGATCTCCCCGGACCTTCGCCGCGATGCTCCTTGTTCGCTTTCCTGATCCGCCATTGCGTTCCCCTAGCCTTCTTCTCAAGGCGCCTCGCCTGGTGTCTGCGAGTGCCTCGATCAACCTTGCTTCAATTGACCCGATCGCGGTACCCGGTCACTCCGAATGAATCCAGCTCTGCAACAACCGTGAACTCTGCGCCGGCTCCCGCTTGAGGTGCTCGGCCACCTGTTCGAAGACCTCCTGAGCGTGGGTTCGCACCGCATCCGGCCCAGGCTGCACGGGCGGGTTGAGCGCAGGTTTGACCGTGGATTGAGCGGGAAGCTCTTTGGCCGTCGCTTTGAGAACAACGGGCGTCCCGGCTCGCTTGAACACCGGGCGTACACCGAACGTCACCAGAACCAGCATTGCAATCAGCAGGGCTGCGTATTTCACCAACTGGGGTGAGCTTTCCGCTTCTTTCAATACCCGCGCCAAAGGCGAGACTGCGGCGGGCGGGCGATTGTCGTCGAAGGCAAGATCCTGAACCGTGAGCATGTCGCCACGCTGAGTGTCGAAGCCAACCGCCGCCTGGGCAAGAGTAGTGAGGTTGTGCAATTCGTCGGCCGAGCGAGCCTGCCAGACGGGCGCCTTGCCCTTGGCTGCCGGCTGCATCAGGCGATCGTTGACCACAATGGCCGCGGTCAAACGCCGCACGCGCCCCGGGCTCTCGACGACGTGCCGCACTGTCTTTGAAACGCCATAGGTACTGGCCTCAGTCTTGGCGGACTGTGGCGGCGTGGTCTGCTGCGGATAGACTGGCAACGCCTGCGAATTGGGTGCGTTGGAAGCGGTTCCCGGAACTCCGGCGGCCACGGGCAGATTCCCAGCCGTCTGCTCGGAGCGCTGAACAGAAAGCGTGGCGCTCTGGTCCGGGTCGTAGGTCTCTTCCGTCTGCTCCGTTGCGGCGTCATCGTACCCCAATGTCACGGAGGCACGCACATTTCCCATGCCAGTGACCGGTTCGAGAGTGGCAATCAGTTTTTCTTCGAGCGCCTGCTCGGCGGTGAGCCGCATGGCTTCGGCGGTCTTGGGACCAAGCGGTAGATGGCCCGCCGCATCAACTAGGACCACGCGCTCCGGCGTGAGTCCATCGACGGCCGAGGCCACCAGGTTGCGAATCGCTTCGGGCTCGCCGTCGGCAAGGTCCCGGTGCCGGAGCTTGAGAACCACGGAAGCCTTAGCGGGGCGCTCCTGTTCTCGGAACAGCGAATCGTGGAGCATGACCAGGTGAACTCGGGCCGACTCAACGTCAGCAAGCGATCCAACTGTGTGCTCAAGTTCCCCTTCGAGGGCGCGCTGATAGTTCACCTGCTCGTCGAATTCCGATCCAACCCAGTTGGGCTTGTCGAAAAGCTCGAAGCCCAGCCGTCCGCTCTTCACACCACCTTTGGCAGCAGTGGCCAGACGCGCCTTGTCGAGCTGCGATGCGGGTACCCGAAGCACGCCCCCGCTTGCCGCCACATCAAACGGAATCTGTGCCTGAGTGAGAGTCTGGCTAATCTGACGCGCATCTTCGGGATCGAGGTCGGCATACAGAATGCGCCAGTCGGTGCGCAGGGCATTCCACAGAAGGAAAGCCGCCATGCCCCCCAGCAGCAACGCGAAGACGACGGCCCAGCCGCGTTGCTGCGGCTGCATTCCGGCCCATCGCACCCGCGCCCGCAACCACACGGCGCCGAGGCCGGCCGCCAGGGGAACTTTGCCCCCCGGTACGCCCCCGCTTTTTTCCAACTCTGTTCCCGTCGCCATAACTTCCGTTTCCCGTCACCTTGTTCGCTGCAATTCCCGAATGCGCTTCGCGCCGGACAATTTCAAGTAAGCATCAGAACTGCATGCTCATCACCTGCTGGTAAGCCTGCACAGCCTTGTTGCGCACCGCCAGCGCGAGTTCGAATGCCATGCTGGCCTTCTCGGTGGCAATCATGGCCTGATGCACATCGACTCCGGAGCCTGTCATTAAGCCCTTGACCGCGACGGCGGCCTGATCCTGCAGCGAGTTCACCTCGCCTATTGCGCCGGTCATCAGATCGGAAAACGGAGCGGCGCCGCCGGCTTTGGCATTGGCACTAATCCCCGCGGCTGTTCCCGCCGATGAAGCGATTGAGGCAGCTACGCCTGCGATGGGGTTGAAGGTTGTCATGTGTGCTCCTGCCTGCCTTGAAATTCTTGTTTCTCGATCGGTGTCGTGCCCGACTATGATTTGGCGATCTCGAGTGCCGCGGTAATCATGCCCTTCTCAGCCTGAACGGCTGAACCGTTGAGGCCATAAGCACGCGTTGCTCCCATGAGATCGACCATCTCTGTGAGGGGATTAATGTCGGGATAGGCGACGTATCCGTCTGGACCCGCGTCCGGGTGTCCGGGATCGTAACGCTTTAGCGGCGCGCCCGGATCTTCGATGACCTGTGCAATGTGAACGCCGCCCGCAGGCTGTGCCGGGTTTGCGACGCCGAGGAGGGGAGGCAGAGCCGGAAACGCAAAGCCTGCCGACGATGAACCGGAGACATTCGAAAATGACTCGGCGAACGTAGCGTCCCCGCCATTGGCTGCGAACACCACATGTTGACGGTGGTATGGGCCACCTGCCGCGGTGCGCGTGGTCTCGGCGTTCGCCATGTTGGCAGCCACGACCTCGGCGCGCATGCGCTCGGCCTGCATGGCGCTTCCCGACGTCTCCATAAGTCCGAATAGATTCACTTGTCACTCCAATCCACGAAACTCAGCGATCCTTACGCTGCACGGTTACTTGTCGGCATGAATTGCATTCATCGTCAACTGGTACTGCTGGCGCAACAGAGCCACGCCGGTCTTGAACTGCAACTGCGCCTCGGCCAGGTTGAGACTCTCGCGATCCATGGAAACGTTGTTGCCGTCGGGGCGCGCAACCAGTCCGTCCTCGAACCTGACATGCACGGGCTGCGCGCTGCCTCCGGCTTCTGCGCCGCTGATTGCGGTTTTCATCTCTGACTCGAAGTCCAGCCCCACGGCGCGATAACCCGGGGTGTCGATGTTGGCCATGTTCTGGGCGGAAAGCTTGGCCGCGCTGGTCGCGAGGTCGAGGTAGCGTTCCACCTGATCGCTGGTTAGTGTCTCGATGCGCATGTCGGCTCCTCCTTTGAAAGCTGGCCGCAGTTAATTCACCGACATGCCGAAATCAATTTCGCCTGCCGTAATGGTGGTGTCGTCACCGGCAAGAATCGCGGCGCGCTCGAGGACATGCTCGAGCTCGCGCACATTGCCCGGCCAGTCATGCTGTTTCAGCATTGCCATGGCGCTCGGGTCCACTCTCTTGACGGGCTCTGTGCGTCCCATCTTCTCTAGGAAATGGCCAACCAGCAGGGGCAGGTCTTCCATGTGATCGATGAGCGACGGAGTGCGAATGAGGAACACGGCGAGGCGATAGTAAAGATCGGAGCGGAACGTGCCTTCCTGCGTACTCCGGGCGAGTTGGCGATGGGTTGCGGCGATGATGCGCACGTCCACTTTCAGCGTTTCGTTGTCACCGACACGCTGCAGTTCACCGCACTCCACGAAACGCAACAGCTTCGATTGCAGGGCAAGGGGCATTTCACCGATCTCATCCAGAAAGAGCGTGCCTCCGTCGGCGGCCTCGATGCGGCCCATGCGTCCGTGCACTGCGCCCGTAAAGGCTCCGCGTGTGTGGCCGAACAATTCCGCTTCAAGTAACGCTTCCGGAATGGCCGCGCAGTTGATGGCGATCAAGGGCTTGCGGCTGCGCGTGGAGAGCCGATGAAGCCCCTCAGCTACCAGTTCCTTGCCCGATCCGGTTGGGCCTTCGATGAGCACGGGGGTCGAGCGCGGAGCAACGAGCCGAATGCGCCGGCTTACATCCATCATGGAACTGGCGTTGCCGATCAGCCCTGGCAGGCGCTCTACAACTGGCTGTTCGCGCTTGGCGGGAATTGCCGGAAGAACCAGCACCGGCCCGGAGAGCGTCTCGGCGGACGGCTCCACGACTTCGATGATTGATACATTTGTTGCGAGTCTTACAGGCGCCGGAGGCTTCTTTGTATCCTTCTGGGCAGCGCCGTCACCCAAATCGGGAGCCGCGTTCCAAGCCGCGGTATCAGTGTCCTGGCTGGTGCGCAAGGCATAATAAATTTCCTGACGATGCGGGCTGCGCGGTCCTTTGCAAGTGGCCGTGCCTTCGGCGTCGATCACGTCGACGGTTGGAAACGTAGACCGGAAATCGTGCATAAATTCGGCCATGTCAAGGTCGGGAAGCCACGCGTCAATGATGACCGCCTCGGGAACGGAAGACTCTGCCGCAGCCCATGCCTGGGCGCCGGTCTCGGCTTCGCGCACCTCCCAGCAAAGCCCGGTGAGCGTGGTATTGAGCCTCTGCCGAAAGCTCGGATCGGAGCTGGCTAGGAGAGCGGTGCGAGGTCGGATACGAATGAGAGGCGCGGATGATAGTTGCGAAACCGGTAAGGTTGCCAGCACGAAGGGTTCCTCCAGTAGAAAACCAAAATGGCAGTGAGTTTCTCTTTTAGAAGATTTGGGCCGAGTTTAATGGGCGTCGATTGCGAGGACGTTGGCTTCGTCGCGGACGGTAAGCAGAACCGGCACCGGCACGGCGAGCTCGGCCGGAACCATGTAGCCCTGTCCGCGCACTGTGCGAATCAGTTGCCCGGGCGGCGGATCCTTGAGCTTGCGGCGAAGGTAGTTGACGTACACGTCGACGATATTGGTGGTCTGAGTCGGCTCCATATTCCACACCGAGTCGAGCAATTCGATGCGCGTCACGCATTGGCCGCGATTGAGCACCAGGTGCTCGAGCAGCGCGAATTCCTTGTTGGTGAGGGGGACGGGTTGACCCGCGCGGTGCGCCGAGTGTTCCATACGATCCAGTTCCAGATCGCCGGTGCGTAGCAGCAGGCGGGCTTCACGCTTGCGGCGGAGCAGGGCGCGGCAGCGGGCACGCAGTTCATGCAGGCTGAATGGTTTGGTCATGAAGTCGTCTGCGCCATGATCGAGACAGCGTACGCGCGTCTCCACTTCCTGCCGGGCGGTGAGCACCAGAACTGGAAGTTCGCCGTCGACAAGCCGGATCTGATCGAGCACTTGCTCGCCATCGCGGACCGGTAGATTCAGGTCCAGGATGGTCAGGTCAGGCAGGTCCTGCCGGAAAGCCTCGGCGGCCTGGGCGCCGTCCGTTACTACGCGCACACGGTGTCCATCCGCTTCGAGGCCGCGCGTTAAAAACATTCCCAGCGCTCTATCGTCTTCCGCAATCAGTAATCTCATTTGCATTTCCCCCAGGCAGTGTGGCGATTCAGCAAATATCCCTGTTTCCGAACCACTTCACTTAGTAACGGCTAATCTGGCCCACCTCCACCTTCGCGCCGACGGATATGGAACACAAGGTTACGGAACGGCTAAATGAAGGCGCGGTTCCGCGCTTGAGCGAGAGGCGCTCGCAATTCCTGTTTGGGGTTGATGAACACGGTCTTGTGATGGCGGATACAGCGATGTGATGCGGACTGTTTTTTAGAAAGGAATGTAGATCGACCCGCGGCCGTTGCAAACAATTGCACGGATGAATCCGAAAGCGTCAACCAGGCAGCCTATGAGGTGTCGAATCATTGCGCAGTCCCGCGCGATCATCTCGAAACAATACGCATTTGGGGCTGCTCAAGCGCGACTTAGCCCTTCGACCACGCAGGCTGAGTTCTTGTTCGCGTACATTGCAGCGTCGGCGCGATCGAGCAGTTGTTTCATGGTCTCGCCCGCGACAAACTCTGCTAACCCGATGGACGCAATCACGGGTATCTTCAGGCGTCCAGACTCCCGGCTGATGGTGTAGCTACCGCAGACCCATTTGCGGACGCGGTCCATTTGCGCCTGCGCCTGATTTGTCGAGCCATCGAGCAGAACAAGGAACTCATCCCCACCCCAGCGGCCCACGAGGTCGGTGGATCGGCACGCCGACTTCAGTTCAGCCGCAAACTGCTGGAGAACTTCGTCACCGGCCTGGTGCCCGTATTTGTCGTTCACGCGTTTGAATCCATCCAGATCGACGAGCGCCACACAGAAAGGCTTCACTGCAATAACGTAGCGCTCAATCTGCGTCTCCATCCACAGCCGGCTGCGCAGCTGAGTGAGCGCATCGCAAGAGGCAATATGTTCCGCTTCAGCCAGCCTGGCCTCGAAGATGGTCACTTGCGCCTTGAGCTGGTCGAGCACGGCCTTCCCTTCCGCGGTCATGCGGTCGACCGAACCCTTCAAATCCGAAGCGCTCTTTTCGATGGAGATGCGGATCTGGGAGATGTCCTCGAGGCTGGCAATGCTGTTGAGATTGGCTGTTACGTCGTTGAGTTGTTTAGCGCAGCGCTGGTCACGATCCCCGACCGACTCGGCGGTCCGCGCCATGACGAGCAGAATCTCCTTCACCTCGGCGGCCTTCTGCAGGTAATGGCGCGCGGTGCTGCGGCCCCAATTCTCCACCTCGGTCTGAACGTTGACGTTTGCGGCGGTAACCCTTCCGAGTGACGGGCTTGCCGACAGCGTTTCGCTGATCGAAGCCAATGCTCGTTCGAGCGACGTCCCAAGGGCTGGGCAAGCCTCCACGCTGGCGCGGCCCACGCTGACCAGGGTTGTGCGGTATGCCTGGAAGCAAAGAGCCAGCAGGTCGCCGGTCTTAGCGGCTGGGGGCGGCGTTTGAGTTTCGGCGGTGATACCATCCCGCGCGCCGTCGAGATATTTGCGAATGGAAATCATGGTCCCTCGTCACAGGAAAGTCCGGCGGCAGACGCGCGTGGCGGACGCTTTGATTCCTTTATCGACACTTCCCGATGCGGGCTTGAGGGCACGTCCAGTTGCGGAGTTAATACCTTTGGTGCGACGTCGAACAAAAAGAGTTGCCATAGTTCGCTTTTCCTTCGCTATAATTCGCGCATGGCAGTAACCCGGCGACAAAAAGAGATTCTCGATTTCCTCGAGTCATTTGTAACCCGCAACGGCTACTCCCCGTCATTTGAGGAGATTGCCCGGGGGATGGGCCTCAAAAGCCTGGCGACCGTGCACAAGCACATCACCAACCTTGAAAAGAAAGGGATGCTGGACCGCGTTCACAATCGGAGCCGGTCGATTGACGTGGTGCCACCAGGCACACGGACTCGATCCAGCGACCGAGTGCCGCTGGCTGGGCGCATCGCCGCTGGACTTCCGGTAGAGGCGTCGGAGCAGTCGGAGAGCATTTCGCTCCATGACGTAGTTGGGAATCGCGATGTGTTCGCCCTCGAGGTCCGAGGCGACTCGATGCGCGACGAACACATCATCAGCGGGGACTACGTGCTAGTGGAGCGCACCCGCACCGCTCGCCAGGGAGAGATTGTGGTGGCGCTTGTGCACGGGGCCGAGACCACCCTCAAGCGTTTTTACTCGGAAGGCAGCGTGATCCGCCTGCAACCCTCCAACATTGAAATGGAGCCGATTTACGTGCCAGCAGCCCAGGTTGCCATCCAAGGGCGGGTTCTCGGAGTGCTGCGGAAGTACCATTGATCATTTATAATCAACGAGTTAATGGAGCTTGAAAAGGCAATAGTCGCCGCTCACTCCGAGCAACTGCGGCCTTTCTTGTGTCCGTCGAGAGTCATTTTGCTGAAGAATTGCAGAAGTCTGTGTGACGAGTAATATCCAGAGCACCGAGCGCCACGACGATCAAAGTCCTCACGCGGCACCCTTCCGAGTCCCACTGACGGATGGTCAACGGAAGCGCTGCAAGCGTTGCAACAGTTTGAACATATACGAGAACGGTAAGGCTGCAAATAAGTCGGCAATGGCGGGCACATGGGCTGAGGCCGAACGATTCGCCCAGGCTGAAAGGGATCTCAGGGACCCAGTCAACCTCGAACTGAGGAAGATCGCGGCTGTTCAGGAGACGGAAGAAGAACGAGTTCGAGCGCTCGAAGCAAATCAAATGGGCCTTGAGGATGCCACCGAGCGTTGGCTCAATTCTCAGAAAGACGTCTCAGACTCAACGGTGGCCATTTACCGCGGTACCGTCCGTAAGTCCGGCCGGTTGATTAAGATTACCCCGGACTCATCTTTGAACCTGCCGCGGATACAATCGGTCGAGAATCCCCACAGTGCTGCTAATTCAATCGGCGAGAAGTGCGGTTGAGAATTACATTGTCGTATTGACATGTTGGAAATGCAATCCCCTAATGATGAATTGCCGGTGTTGGGCTGCCACCTGGCCCGCTCCTGTCCCCAACTAGGACAAATGGGTAAGGTGCGGCATCGAAACCCGCGGAGATTGTTACACTTTCAACTGCCTACGCACTGTTATGGCTGTCAGCAGGGGTCAAGGCAGGCACTTCACGCCCCAACCTCTACCCGGTGTGCGCCATGCACAGATTGAATTTCGCATGCGCGACTCTCAATTCATCTACGGGAATCAATTTACTTCCGCCGCCTCATTTGGCAAGTAAACGCAGGCTCCATTTATCTATGGGTCCGAAGCAGCAGCTTTCCTAGATGCTGGTCACATGCCGGGACCCGAATAATGGTAGAAGGGACATTCGACTCAATTTCGGAAGTGTCCTCGGAGTAGAACTTTGCTAGACGCGGCTCCCCTATTCCGCGATTCCTTCCTGAGATTCAACTTCTACTAAGTTGCGTTGTTAGGCGGACATGGTTTTATCATTCGACGAGAGACCTTCTAACCGTCTGGTCCCGGCCTGGAATGGCTTTTGGCTTGCAAAGGTTACTACGCTTGCGCCCGCGGGCACGCAACGGCGACGATGTCGGCAACGGTTCAACGCTTCGCGAAAGGTGGCTTCGTGGGATTGTCATTCAACACAACCGGGTTCATTCAGTCCCCTTTCACCGCGAAGGCCGGAAGCTAGCAGTTGAGCTTCTTGCTCAGAGAAAGTTAGGAGCGAAGAGCACGAGTTGTGGATGTACCTGTCCAAAGTCCAACTTGTGTCTCGACGAGGATGTGACGGCGTGCTGCGATGACATCGTTACTGGAACCGCGCTGGTGGTCGAGATGAAACAAGCCAACAGTACCACGCGAAACACAGTGGCGGTCTATTGCGGAGGCTGCCAAGTGTGGGTCGAATGTGATTGTCCCGAAGAGGAGGCTCATGGCTAGGATTCTGAATCGGGACGAAGTCAATCGGTTTCAGGAGTTACAGGAATACTTCGCAGTCGGTGCGACTGCGAAGCGTCTCGATGACTTCGCCAAATGGGTATTCAGCACTGTGACCCTGGTCGCTACCCTCGGGACGGGGTGCGCGATGTTCAGCAACCAGTCGCTTCGCGCCGAAGCGAAGGTGGTGTTGGACATCGCGATGGTTTTGGTCGGGTTGAGCCTTGGCTGTGCAGTGATGGTGCTCGCTCCAGCCTTCCCTCAAATCAACCTGGGCTACTTCTCGGTTGGAGGCACCGGAGCATCCGCCGGCGGAGTGTGGGGATTCATCTTGTTCATGAGAGCGTCGATGGTGGAGTTGTGCAGGCTACTGGTCTTGGCGAACTCGGCCTTTGATTGATCCTTTTTCCCCATTGCCTGATAGAGCCGCGCCAGCCTCCAATGGACATTCGTATCGTCCGGAGCGAGTTTCGCAGCCAATATCAGTTCACGCATCGCGTCCTCGTTGCGCCCGGTATCGCCATAGACAATTCCCAGGTCCATGTGGGCCAGCGAAAGGTCTGGATTCATCTTCGCGACCATTTCCAGCAATGGCCTCGCGGCCTCTGGCTGGCCGGTCTGCATTTCCGCATCGGCCAGGTAAAGCGTTGCCTCCACGTTCATGGGATCGTTGGCAATCTCATCTTGAAATTCGCTGATTGCCTCTGCATACTGCCTTTGCGTCCACAACAAATAGCCCAAGCCAAAATGAACGTTGGGCTCCTTGGGATTAGCCTTGACGGCGTTGCGGAACTGCTGGATGGCGCCGATATTATCTTTCAATTCGTCCAGCGCCTCGCCCGCGAGCATGTCCGCCTCAGCCGACTCCGCATTCAGCATCAGTATTTCGTGATAGGTATCCAGAACGCATTGATATTGGTTGGACCAGAGACAGCTGTGAGCAAGGCTCAGGCGCAATCCAAGGTTTTGCGGATCGCTTGCAGCGGCCTGCTTCAGATAGGGTGCAGCTTCAGCAAATTCTCCCAACCCGTAGTGGGCCATCCCGAGAAGGATCGTCAGCCGTTGCACCTCCGGCGAGGAGGAGGGCTCGCTCTGGAGGACTCGTCCGAAAGTCTGGACAGCCTCTTTCATCTCGTCCGCTTTGAAAAGGGCGAGACCGAGATTCAACCGTAAGCCGGGAAACTCTGGATTCAACGCTAGAGCTTTGCGGTAAAGCGGCACAGCTTCCTTGTAGTGCTCCTGGCGAGCTTCGAGGAGTCCAAGGTTGGCATAGGGTTCCGGATCAACAGGATGAGACTTGAGATAGGTGCGCCACGCGGTCATCGCCTCGGCATTCTTCCCCTCCTGCTCCAGCGCAAGGGCCGTTTGCCGATAGCTTTGCGAGGACTGTCCCAGGCAGACGGCAGCTGCGATCGCTAAGCCCATGCCAATTCCCAGTCGCAATACCAGATTCACTAGCACTCCCAGCCGATCTTCATGACCATTTGAAATACTTCCCTGCATGATCTTGACTCCAGAGAAGGACTCAGGGCAAACGTGATCAAGAACAAACGCGATCAAACGGAAGAGGGGCGCGGCAGGGTTGGCCTGCCACGCCCCGGTTGAAGGTTGATTTAGAAAACGAACTTGCCGCCGAGTTCGAGTGTTCTTGGGTCCTGCGCGCTGTTCACGAATCCGAAGTCAGCATTCTGAGGATTCGTGTCGGACAAGCCATTGAACTGTGTGTGGTTAAAGGTGTTGAAGCTGTCGGCACGGAACTCGAAATGAGCAGCCTCGCCGATCCCAAACGACTTGTAGACAGCGGTGCTAAAGTTGGTGCGGCCTGCTCCAACGACGGCATCTTTGCCCATGTTTCCGAAGCCCAGGTTCGGGCCCCCGAGCCAGCTGGCTGTAGGCTTCGAGAAGCCTGCGCCACTCACAAATTGATAGCCCGAGACGGCGCCAACGGTTGCCTTGCCCTTGGTGTAATGCGGCTTGCCAGTCAGGTTGGGACGCACAGCATAGTCGCCGCCCAAACCAACCGTATCACCGTAAGTGTTTGAGGGAGCGACATTGCCGAACCAGGGCAAGCCAGTCTCGGCAATCACCGTGCCGGCCACTTCCCAGCCACCTAGGAACGTCCTCGTCATGCCGGCAGAATGATTGAAGAACGGAAGCCTGTACTCGTAGTTGCCGCTGAAAACGTGGCGGCGATCCAAGATGCCAGACCCTTTGTCGTACTTCATATTCCAAGGATTGTTTGTGGGGTGGTTGTTATCCACGTCTACGCTGCCCGGTGTCGAATCGATCTGGTGCGCGTACGTGTAATCCAGTTCAAAGCTAAGGCCGTGTCTATTCTGCTGGCGGAGGCCTGCCTGGAAGCTGTGATAGTTGCCGGTTTGCGGAGTCGATTGCAGTCTGATATTGCCAAAACCCTGATAGGTCCTTGCCATTAATGTGTCAACCGTCCCGAGTGAACTGCTTGCAGCCGCCTGGCGCGTCG
>JANXQR010000453.1 GCA_025353435.1 Acidobacteriota bacterium
TTGGATGAGAAGGCCGAGGCGGCGCTCCTTCACATTGCGAGCGCGGAAGGTTGGACCACTTCGCAGGTAATTCGCGAGTGCATACTTGAGGCAGCGGAGCGGCGCAAAGCTAAGCCACGTCCCCGTCTCATCGGTGCAGGCTGCTTTGAAAGTGGTGTCACCGATTTGGCCACAAATAAAAAACACATGGAAGGCTTTGGGAAAAAATGGCGCGTAGATAAACACGGCAACGGCAGATGGGATTGGTAAAGTTCCCCTCGTCCTTTCAGCCCGTCCTCGTGGATGCCAGCTTCCTGGTCTCGATATACGACAGGAAAGAGCCTTACCATAGTCGGTGCATGGCCGTGCTCGATCAGATCAATCTGCCGCTTGTAACGTGCGAGCCGGTGGTCACAGAGGCTATTTACCTTCTTCGAAAACTGCCCGGCGCGCCTCAGGCAATTCTGGCTAGTATTCAAAAGGGTCAACTGGAGATTCCCTTTCATTTGGCCCAAGCGGTGGACAAGACTCTCTCCTACTTCAACAAATACCGAGACACCCCCTGCGACTTTGCAGATGCATGCCTGATCGCGATGGCGGACGAACTCAACACCGGCGACATCCTCACACTGGACCGCGACTTCCGCCACTACCGCTGGCGACGCAACCGGTCATTCAACCTTTTAGTCCCACTGGACTGACTCTATGCCGTTCGGCCGCAGCAACAAACCCCGTCCCCCGCTCAACGAGTCCGGCCTCTACAACCACGCCCTCCGCGCCCTCGGCCGCACCATGCGCACCGAATCCGACCTCCATCGCCTTCTCCACCAGCGCGCTGAACCCGGCCCCATCGGCGAAGCCGCCGTCGTCTCCGTCCTCACCCGACTCAAAGAATCCGGTTACATCAACGACCAGGCCTTCGCCGAAACCTACGCCCGTCTTCGCCACGAAAATGAAAAGTTAGGCCAGCGCAACGTCCGCCAGAAACTCCAACAAAAAGGCGTTGCAACCCAAACCATCAACGAGACTCTCGAAGCCCGCTACGCCAACACCGACGAAGAGACTTTGGCCCGACAGCACTTGGAACGCAAGCGCATCCACAAGCCAACCAACGAAAAAGAAACCGCCCGCGTCATGCGCCGTCTGGTAGCCGCCGGCTTTTCCACCGGCATCATCTACAAAATTCTCCGCCAATGGGACATCCCCGACGAAGCCCTCGCCGCCTTGGACAACCTTGGCAACCTGGACGCCTCGGAACCCACCGAAGAATGAGGTCTACGGAAGCTCAGCCAACCTCAACCC
The DNA here is from genome assembly GCA_025353435.1 of Acidobacteriota bacterium. Taxonomy (GTDB): domain Bacteria; phylum Acidobacteriota; class Terriglobia; order Terriglobales; family Acidobacteriaceae; genus Telmatobacter. Next base: position 1,282 of record JANXQR010000453.1, read on the forward strand.
CGGCATCTGAAAATCCCTTCGATTATCGGTCGCAAGCTCGCAACCCTTCTCGATCGCCGTAGCCGCAATCATCATGTCCGCGAGGCTGTGTGTGCGCCCTTGCCTGCTTAAGTGGGCCTTTAGCAAGCCAGCCCGTTCAGCTATCGGCCCCGTCACCGGCAGCCCCTCAAAATTGGCAAGCAGCGCTCGAGTCGCCGCCTCTTCTCCCGGCCGAAGACCGCCGAACACCTCTGCGATCGTAACCACCGAAACGGCCAACACGTTCCCGGAAACCACCCGCTTCTCCAGCCAGCCTCGCCTTTGGTTGCGGTTGCGCAGCGCGTCAATCAGCACCGTCGTATCCAGCAGAAGCGGCGACCCTGACAGGGGCGCACTCATTGCAAATCGAGATTCTCGTCTCGCCCTTCCAGCCGCGTACTCTTCTCGTTCCGGAGAGATTCAACCCACCCAGCCGTCCCCATCTCCGCCAGTTCAGGGTGATCCTCATCCTTCCAAACAGGCTCTGCGCTTCGCAGAAACTCAAGCAGGCGCCGCTTCTTTACTTCCGCCGCAGCCACCTCGGCAATGAAAGCGCTGCGTTGCCGGGGGCCCACCAGCGCGTCAATTTCTTCGATCAGTTCGGCAGGCAATGCCACATGTGCCCGTTGTGTGGCCATAAATTAGTCCCACTCCACATGGGACAATGTCATTCTACGCGCATTCCTAATTGATGGGCCGTAATCGCCTTCCGAATTCCCGCCCCCGGCGCCGAATCCACAAACTCCACGCCGCCATCCACCGCCTTGATCCCCAAATCCGCCCACAACGCCGCCAGGTCCACCGTCACCGGCTTGTCCTTCCAGTCGTCATACTGCCGCGTCAGCACATGGGTCCCCGTCGCCAGGTCCCCCATGGCCAGCGCCTTGGGCAAATCCCAGTCGTGGTTGATCGTTCCCTGCTGGTCCACAATCGCCCGCAGCGCGTCCTGCAGCCCCTTCTGGTTGTGCGTCTCTCGCCGAATCGCCACGTCCGCCATCAGGCAGAACAGCGCCCCGCCCCAGTACGTCCGCCCCCACGTATGCGTCACATCGATGCCCTTGTCGCCATCGCGCGGCTGGCCCTTCCCCATGTCGCGAACCATATCGCGCCAAATCTGTTCAGGCTTCATCTCTCCGGTCTGCACCCGCGCCACCGGTTCTATGTAAGTTGACAGCCCCTCTTCCATCCAATGCTGGTCATCGGGCAATGACGGAAACGCCATGTGTACCAGTTCATGCGTCATCATCCAATCCTCGTCAAGGTCGCTCTGCGTGGTGTGCTGCCCAATCCGCACGCGCGTAAACGCCGGCCAGCCGCGCATCCCGCCCCACGTCGTCCCCTGCAATATCCCGCGGTCGTTCTCCACGGGCGCCACCAGCACCCGCGCCCCCTCCACGGGAAACTTCCCGTAGTAGGCGTTCACCGCGTCCGCGGCCTTCTGAATA
>JANXQR010000468.1 GCA_025353435.1 Acidobacteriota bacterium
AAGAAGTTGGAGAAGGCCCCGGCAAAGAGCGCGGCTGCGAAGAAGTCTCCGGCGAAGAAGAAGTCCGCCAAGCGCTGAATTACATTCACGTTCCAAAGTGAAAGGGCGTCCGCATCGCGGACGCCCTTTCGTTGTTAGAAGTGGCCAATTTAGAACACGAACGTTCCCTTGAACTGGACCAGTCGCGGAGAAGCGTCGCCGCCGAGGAACGCACCCAGAATCGAGGTTGGCGTGTTGGCCGACGTATAAATCAGGCCGTTCGATGGGCCATCGTTGACGTCCGCCAGCGGAATCTGGAAGTTCGGGTGGTTCATCAGGTTGAAGAACTGCACACCCAGCTTCAGCTTGCCTGATTCGGAACCAGGCATCTTGAAGCCCTTTGAGACATCCAGATCGAAATCTGTGTAGTTCGGTCCAAAGAGCTGGTTGCGGCCCTGCTGGCCGTAGGCGGTAGATGCAGTGAAGTGGGACGCGAAATCGCAAGGAGTTGTTGTGTGCGATCCGCCGCCGCAGTGATGGTTGAAGTGGTTGTCGACCTGCTGAGCGAGAGCCGCGCTGCCAAAGACGACATTGCCGGTGTTGTCGGTCACTGAAAACGGATAACCAGAGTTGTGGAATACCGTGCCCGCGATCTGCCAGTCGTCAACCAATGCCTTAGGTCCGCCGAAGTGAGGAATCGTGATGGCGTAGCTGGAGCTGATGTAGTGGCGCGTGTCGTAATCGGCGTTGCCGTATTGCTGCCTGAGGTTGTACGGATTGATTTGACCCACCGCGTTGACACCGAAGCCGTTGAAGCCGCCGTTCGATGTGGTGTCGAGCGCGTGGCCGTATGCGTAGTTGAACTGCAATGTCAGCCAACGGACATGGCTTGTCAGCGTGCTTACCAAACCGTTGTAATTGGAGTAGGACCCGCTGTAGTACTCGGTCGACGAGCCAAGGGCCGCATTGGGACGGGAAAGAGGAAGACTGGCGTTGTCTCCTGCGGGATCGTATGAATTGGGCGATCTGGAAACCGGCTGGTGATAGCTGCGATTGCCAATGTAGTTGACGGCGAGAACGGTGTTCGGGACGATCTCGCGCTCAAGTGAAAAACTCCACTCTTCATAGGTCGGCAAGAAAACCTTGTGCGCGGTTCCGGTTGTGGTTGGCCGCGAGAAGACTCCGCCGGTCACGTTGAACAGGCTGAGGTTAGGATCGCAACCCCTGTAGCATGCACCCTGCGAGTAAAGGCTGTTAAGCGCGTTGTAGGAGATCACGGCAGTCGCATGACCGCTGTCCGTCCGGCTCGGATCAAGCGTGATCAGGTTGCCAAAGGCGGCGCCCAGAACTGTGAAGCGGTCTACGTTGGGCAGGTTGGCAATCAGGTCGCCCATGATCTCCGCAGGGAAGTAATCGGCAAACATGCCGAATCCGCCGCGAACGGTGGTCTTGGACATGGGCTGGTACGAGAACCCAAAACGGGGCTCATACGCAATTTCCTGCTGCGCGAAGAAGGCCTGCGAACGCCCTGAAGCAAGAATCGTGTTGTAGGCCGAGGACCGGGCATTGGGCAGGTTGGCAAAATCCGTTGCATAGTTGGAGACGCACTTGGTGCGGCAAAGTGGGTTGGAGTTATGCTCCATCCGCAGGCCAAGGGTAAGCGTCAGGTTAGGTAAGGGCTTGTACTGGTCCTGCCCATAGAAGCCTTCGACGTAGAGGGCCACTGGATTCGAGAGGCGCTGCGGAAAGCGCTCTGCCCACTCGTCGGTGTAGCCGGCCGCAAAGTCGCCCATATCGAGGAGGATGTTCTCACCGCCGCCGAACTTGATGTTGTGCTCGCTCGAGGTGTAGTCAGTAATATCGTCCCGGCGGAACGCATACCCGACCTTGATGTTGTGCTTGCCCTTGTTCCAGCTGAGGTCATCTGTGAACTGGTAGCCGGTCACATTGCGGCCCTGCGGGAGAGCGTAGTCAATGCCGCCAATCCAATCACCGGCGTTGCCGCTCAGGTCCCAATCTCCGCTGCCCGTCGCGAATCCTTCGGGGATGAGCACGTAGGGAATCGAGCTGCTGCCCAGGTTGATGCCCGAGGTGTTGGTGAAAATCGCGCGGTAATAGCTGGCAGCAAAGACAAACTGGTTGTAAAGGGTGGATGAGAAGGTGTGTGTTTCATTCAGCTGACCTTCGTACGAAGGCTGAGGGCTCTCCGCGTCGAAAATGGGATTGAGGAAACTCGTCGCGGTTGGCTGAACGCCGTGATCATTCTTGTCGTGGATGTAAAGGTGATCGCTGTTCGACAGGTTGAAATCCACGCGGTCATTCAAGAGCCACTCGCGTCCGAAATTCGTGGTCTGACCGTTCCAAATCCAGGTCTTTGGGTCGGCTGAATCAACGTGCCCGGAGGACCAGTTCTTTGCTTTGTTGTAGTAGCCGAAGATGGTCTGCATCATCGCTGCTTCGGATTGGTTGCCGTTGTCGGCCAGGTTTCCGTAGGGCGCATACGTTACCGTGTCGTTCGGGCCACCGGCACCGTCAAGAATGGCCGCCTGGAAGCTGGGGCTTGGACCGTATGAGGTGCTGCGGTTGGGGATAATAACGCGGATACCTTCCAGATCGACGAAGCCGAAGATCTTGTCCCTCTTGAGCGGGCCGCCAATCGAGGCAGCATATTGATTGGCGTTGTCGAAGTTGCGCGGTGAGCCGAGCTGCTTGTTGAAGAAGCTGTTCGCGTTCATCACGCGGCCGTTCCACCAGTAAACCGCGTTGCCATGCCACTTGTTGCTGCCCGAGCGGGAGGTCTCGTTGACCTGCGCTCCGCCCAGTCCGCCAAATGCCGCGTCATAGCTGTTTGTGATTACGGAGACTGCTTCCACGTCGTTGTTGCCCAGCAACAGGTTGGTGGCGCCTGAGTTGTTGAGGTTCAGGTAGGGATCGCCTTCGTATCCACCGTTTACGGTGAATGTGTTCGCTGTGGCAGGCAGACCGTTGGTAGAGAAGTTGCCATATCCGCCCTGCGTATTCATCACTGCGCCGGGAGCGGTCTGAGCCACAAATGTCAGATCGTTGCCAGGGTTCGGCAGAGCCTGGATCTGCTCCATGTCGAAGGTCGTCGACATCTGGGCGTCATCCACGTGGAGAAGTTGACCTGCGCCCCCCGTCACCTCGATGGTGGTCGACGCCTGTCCAACCGTGAGTTTGACAGCCACCGAGCTGATCACGCCGGAGGCAACGTTGGTTTCGACAGTGGAGGTCTGAAATCCAGCAGAGGTGACGCTAACCTTGTATTTGCCGGGAGACAGCAGCGGGACACGGAAGTTGCCAGCCTTGTCCGTAACCACGTTCTTCATTTCACCGCGCGCATCGCTGGTTACGCTCACCTGAGCGTTGGGAAGAACGGCGCCCGAAGAATCTGTCACCGTTCCCACGATGTCGCCCGAAATGTTGGACTGAGCGTAAGCCATCGGAGCCGGGCGAAGCGCCACGAATCCTGCTGCCACCATGAGACTTAGCCCTAATACCAAGCCCTTTACCTGGAAAACTCGCATTGACTCCTCCAAAGATCTTTTGGAACGACGCCCTCCCCGGGAAATGCCGTCCTGTTTGATTCTTCTTCTAGGTCCCTGATCTGACCTGGCCTGCAATTGGAATTTAAGCCGACTGAGAGTTGTGCACATTCTGAGGATGGGAAATCGTCAAACGCTTCGCCTTCGCGGAAAGCACGTCACGATCATATCGTCCGGAGAAACGGATATACGAACCACTTGTTCGGCTAGTGCATTATTCATGCCATTTGTCCAAAATTGATCGCATTCGCGGTAAGTGTATGATTCTAATGTTATTAAGCAGAACGGAAGCCTCGCCGAATTGGCAAATATTCTATGGAAATTCGGAGAATACTAGATGGAGATCCCAAAAACGGTTGATTGTTCTTGTTTTCGGAAGCAATCACGCCCCCTTTGCCAATTGATATCCTGCTTCTTGTGCACCTCATTCTTGCCCACATCGGAGCCCGTTACCCGTCCGGGGACGACTTCGAAAAGCTCACGCAGCTCTACCTGAAGCGCATAACGCCCTTTGCTCACTGTGAAACGGTGGCATTTCGGACGGAAGATGCTCTTTTCGACTCGCTCGATCGCCAGCCAGGGCGCAGCCCGGCCAAGCTGACCCTGCTCGACAGCCGAGGGAAGCAGATGACCTCCGAAGTTTTTGCGGCATGGCTCGGAGTCCGCCGCGACGAAGGCACCCAGCGCCTGATCTTCGCCATTGGTCCCGCCAGCGGCTGGTCCGACGATGCCCGAAAGCGAGCCCACCTCCTGCTTTCGCTGGGGACCGTCACACTCGCCCATGCACTGGCCCGCCTGGTCCTTGCCGAGCAGGTCTACCGTGCCTTCACCATCCTCGCCGGACACCCGTACCACACCGGACACTAACGATCCTTCAATCCCTTACCCACCCGCGCCACCGCTCCACCCTGTAATCTGGAACTGGCACTTGTTCAATTCTTCACTTTTCACTGTTCTTGATATGACTGATTCCCGTCGCGGATTAATCCTCATCAACACCGGCCACGGCAAGGGCAAAACTACAGCAGCCCTCGGAACCGCGTTGCGCGCCGTGGGCAACGGCATGCGCGTGCTAATGCTCCAGTTCCTCAAGGGCTCCTGGCACTATGGTGAACTGGACGCCGTCAAAGCCTTTGGCGAGAACTTCGTCCTTAAGCAGATGGGACGCGGCTTTGTAAAAGTCGGCGGCGC
>JANXQR010000471.1 GCA_025353435.1 Acidobacteriota bacterium
TATTGCATTGGATGCATCGGGGACCAAAGACCCGGACGGTCAGCCGCTGCACTATAAATGGTGGATCTACGAAGAAGCTGGGCTTGCCGGAACCCATGGCGCAGACGTTACGATTCTGCAACCCACTAGCCCGCAGGCTCAGGTCGTGATCAACTCGCCATGCCGTGAACCGTGGCTTTCCGGCATCCTACCCTGCCGTGGAGACGGGGTTGCGCACATCATTCTGGAAGTAACCGACGAGGGCTCGCCGAGACTGACTTCATACCGGAGAATCATCCTCCATGTTCATGCTTTGAGGTGATCTCCGGCACAGTCAAGGCGATAGGGAAGTCAAAATCTGGTTACCACTTTGTCCAGTCTTCTTCAATTGGGAACCGCTCATTCAGGCGCTCATTCTCGTCGTCGCGGTGGCAGTTTGGAAATCGGCAGAATCTATTCGCAAAATATTGCGGACTTTTTTGGCGATCCTTGGGCGTCCTCGGAATCGGAAATGGTGGGCGAGGCGGGGATCGAACCCACAACCCCCGGCTTAGAAGGCCGGTGCTCTATCCAATTGAGCTACTCGCCCACGATCCTCTCATTGTACTTCGAAGTCTCCCGGCTGAAAGTACTCATGGCAAGGACCGAATCTGCCAGGGCTGTTAGGGCGTGAGCGAGCGATTCTGCGGCTTCCAATTCTGTAGGACCACACCCTGTGAAATATATGGTGATTCCCAGACCCATGCATCCCGGAGTGAGAAATGCGCGCCGGACAATTGCATCCAATCGGCATTGGCGGTGAGGCAGGGAGCGGAGTATCAGGCACAACCGTTCGCACCAGCTAACGCATGAATCGATTGTCGAAAACGCTTGGGTATCTGAAGGCAGGAGATCGACGTAGCACCCGAGAGCCGACTTGGCAGTCTCGCGGTCTGCGTTCATCTCATCCTGGTCAAATACTTCCACCGACCACACATCACATTTGGCTGTCCACACAGGAGACGGCTCTGCGTTGAGCCGGACAAGCGCTTGAGCGAGGGCAGGGAACTTAGCAGCTTCAGCAATCTCCGCAACACGTGAAGGGTCAGTTCGCAGATCGTGGAATCCCTCCCAGGCACCGTCAATTACCGGGGCACCGTCAGCGATTTCTATCTCCCAGTCAGCTTCCATTCGAGGCGCCGCCGGCTTGAACGAGGTATCGGACGACTGCAGACTCGGCCCAATGAATGTCGTCGCCAGACTCACTCCCGAGATAGGCGCAATGCCCACCGTGTGCTGTTTCGATAAATTGAATATATGGGTTGGCCAGAATCTTGGCCCGTGTTTCCTGTGTTAGTCGGATGAAGGGGTCGTCGAGCGCGAGCAAAATGAGCGTGGGCACATCAATGCGATCAACAACTCTGGCGCCGGCGGCGTGATAGTAGTAGTCATCTGCGTCGTTGAAGCCGCAGTATCGCGCGACGATCTTGTCATCGAAGTCGCGCAGCGAACGGATTGGCCCCAAGCCCGTCTTCTTGTAGATGCTCGGGAACAAGGAAGCCTTGCGGTGATAGCGGCGCATGAGGCGGCGCAGAAAATGCCATTCGTAAAGCCTGTTGGAGGGCATGTGCAGTGCATCGGAGCCCGCTGCGAGGTCGACTGCCGGGCATACAGCTGCGACCGCGCAGAGCGGAGCCCTCGCACCCCATTCTCCGGCAAGCTTCAATACCAGGTTGCCGCCCATTGAATATCCAACGAGCGCAACACGCTGGAGTGCGAAGCGCTTCGCATAATGGTCTACCACGGCCCCTAAGTCCCCTGAGAGCCCGGAGTGATACAACGTGGGGGTCAGCGCATCGGAGTCGCCGCAGTTGCGCATATTCATGCGCACCACGTTGCAACCGGCGTTCCAGAATCTAGCGGAGAGTCCTTGGATGTAGCGCGAGTCGGATGAACCCTCAAGCCCGTGCACCAGCACGACCGTCAGGTGCTCGGATTCTTGCCCTGGTTGCCAGTGGCAGTGGCAGATCACCCTGCTACCGTCAACGGGGTCCACTTCCACCGTTTCTGTGACGAAAGGTAGCCGGAATGGCAGTCGGGGGAGGTAGTTCCCGACTATCGTTTGCAGGTGACCGTTTTGAAGGCCCTTGCGCGGCGAAAACCGCATAAGCCATTCGAGCGCGGAACTTTCCGGCTCGGCAGGTCTGAGAGAATGGGTGGGTAGTTGCGAAGAGGGTTCTTGGATCACGAAAGCCTTGGGTAAAAGATGAGGCTGGCCTGTGGGTTCGCAAAATTGGGGCGGCTAGTGGGGATCGAAGCTGAGCCACACATTGACGCCTCGTAAGTTACAGAATACACGTTGCCGTATTTGCCATCAATACCGCACCTGCCGGGGGACGTTGGCCCATATTGCCCCACGGAGGCGGGCCTTGGCCCACTCTCAACATCCATTTTGTTCGCACCAAACGTGATCGGTGAGTACTTTTCCATTACGAGCGGTCAAGCCTGAGCCCGGTGCATTAAGCTACGTCTCCCTAACCACCTTACGCCGCTCCTTGTCCTCTCTGAGCCCGACGAACTTCGTGTGGCGCAGATGATTCGCTCCCGTCCACTCCAGAAACCTATCTGCGCTACGGCTTCCGGCATTACCCACATTGTCGAATGCCGGACTATGCCTTATGACTGTTGTAAGCATTTTCATTACCGCGTTCGGTCTCATTTTGTTCGGCATAATCAGACTGAGGTTTTCAGGTGCAAGTGTGGCCAAGCATCAAACGAATGGTCCCGGCAGGCAGGAATTAGAGTTGACCCCGATCAATTGTTGATCAACTGGTTATTTCCGAGTGCGCGGTTGCCCATACGCGGTTACTCTCTCGGAGCCCGAAAGATTAGGGATTTGCTGCCCAGGATCCTGCAGGAGCGCATTGGCGATAATGCGCTCAGCGAGAAAAGTGATACGAATCAGTTTGTAGCAATCCATATGTAAGAGAAGGCGGTTTTACGTTTATGAGGATCCCCTAGCACGCCTCTGCTTTGTCACGACATTCCTGGGAGTTCTTGGACACGGAAAGAAACGAACAGTAACAGTGGGGAATCGGTTATGCGGGGGCGTAGTTTTGCTGGTTCGAGCGTCTGCCAGGGCGTGGAGCATGGCCGAACTGAGGTACTCGAGACCGACCTGCCCGTTGCCGGTGTTGCTGATTTCAAAATGACGCCGCACGACAGACTTTTTGAACGCACGCCGACACCCGCGGCGCTCGAGTAAATGAGAAACGTGCGACGATCATGAGTTCATCCGCATGCTGGAAAGAATTGGATCGTTATGCTCTCACGACAGGGTCAATTTGAGAGCAACTGCGTAGTCCACTTTTGGGCGATAGTTCTTAGGAAGTTCCACGCGAGGAGCGTCTGCCTGCTGTTTCCAATCAACACTTGCGCCGGTTCCCAGAAGTTCGACGCGGGTAATCTTGCCCGGGCTGGTTGCCACTGAGAACCCCAGCGAACGTGCGAGAATTGGCTCTGCTGGCCAACCGAGCACGATGGCATAGACAACGTTGTTGGCCTTGTTGCGAGTAAAGCGAATGTCCTTTTCGCCCAGCTTGTTGACGCTGTCACCCTGGAAAGAACCGGCCTGGACCATATTGGGACGCGGGTTCGATCTTAGAAGTTCTTCACGTAGGAAACATCCGGTAGCGCGTCGCCTGGATGCTTCACGCAGTAGAGGCGCTGCGGATCGAGCCCTTCCCACCACTGTCTCTTGCCCTGTGCCTCAGTAAGAACGCCGTCGTATGAAACGCCGGCCAGCGGCCCTCAGTTGTCCGCACCATGAGAGGGCTGAAACCACCACCAATTGCGGGCCTGGTGCACAGTGACCCCGAAGCGCAGTCCCTGTTTTCGAGCTGCGGTGGCCCAGGCGCCGACGACATCCCGGTGTGGACCGACGGCCGAGGAGTTCCAAGGGTGATGCTTCGAATCCCATGCGTCGAAGTTGCAATGATGATTCGCCAGCGCCACGAAGATTCTCGCGCCCGCCTTTTTGTAGCGTGCGATCAACTCGTCGGGATCCCAGTTGAGCAGTGTCCATTGCGCGCAGAGCTCTTTGTATCCGAACCGCGATGCCGGCCCGTAATGATCGGGGTGATATTTATACTGCCGTTGCCCCTCAACGTAGATATTGCGTGCGTACCAATCTCCGGCCTCGGCCACGCACTGCGGGCTCCAATGAGCTCAGATCCCGAACTTAGCGTCGCGGTACCAGTCCGGCACTTCGTATTCGAGCAATGAATCCCATGTGGGTTTGAAGGGACCGTCTCCGGCAAGATTGGGAATCGGCGAAGCCAGCGGCACGTCGTCCCACATGCCGCCCGCGATTTGCGACGGAGCCGGGCTGTAATTCCAAGCCGGCTGCTGCCAGTTGTCTTCGTCCAAGATTGTCGGGGCGATTTTGCATCGCTCACCTTGTAAAAGACTCGCTTGTCTGTCGGCAGCGCGCAAAACGCGGCGTAGTCTTGCGTGTACTGGTCGAAGCCAGGCGATGAATCGGATTTAGAGGCGCGGGCACCCCGGGCATAGGAGGGTAACGCCGTCGATGCGGCTGCGATCGCCAGGGATTTGCAGAACTGTCTTCTTTGCGTATACTTTTTGCTCTTTGTCGCTCTGTTCAGCACGGCTTCTCAAATAGACCCACGGCGCCTATGACCTCGGGCTCGTTATCGTGAGGTTGCCGATGTCTGGAACAGCCTCGGTGCGAAGTCCTTCAAGTCGCGCCGCCAAGTCTGCCATTCGTGATCGGTGCCGGGCGACTCGTAAAAGACATGCTTCACCCCACCTTCATCCAGCGACGTGTGCAGGCTCTCCAATCCGGACTTCATGCGCTCTGGCTCATTTGTGCCCACGCCAATCCATAGCAGGTGCACGCGCTTTGCGAATCCGGATGGGTCGGCCAGAGCTCCGCTGTACGCGGTCTTGACGTCGATCTTGGTACCGGTCAGGAAAGGGTTGCCAGCGCCGCTGAACCCGCCGATATAGGAGAAGAGGTCAAGGTGATTGAAAGTCACCTGAAATGTCTCCATGCCGCCCATGGAAAGTCCGGCCATAGCGCGGTGATCGCGATCGGGAATGGTGCGGAATGTCTTGTCGACAAATGGGATCAGCGCTTGGGTCATATCCTCTTCGAATGCGCCCATCCGCTCCTGCATGACTTTGATGAAATCAGGCCCAAGAAACGGTTTATCCGTGAGGTCGGGCACGACATAGCCGGCACGAGTCGCATAGCCATTCGCCATGACGACGATCATCGGCTTGGTGCTGCCGCTGGCAATCAGGTTGTCGAGGATGAAGTTCGCCTTACCCTGACGTATCCATCCAGTCTCATCCTCGCCTCCGCCATGCTGGAGGTAGAGGACTGGATAGTGTACCTTTGACGCGTCGTAATCGGGCGGCAGGTAAATGAATGCATCGCGCCAGGTGCCAGTCACGCTGGAGTGATACCAAATCTGGCAAACCTGGCCGTGCGGCACTTCTTTAGGCAGGTAGTAGTCGACGCCCACTTCGGGCACCTCGACAGCGCTCGCCCATTTGCTGCCGCCGAAGTAAGTCGTACTTCCGGGATCGCTGACCTCGGCGCCATCGACGACGATCGCGTAGTAGTGAAGGCCGGGAGCCATGGATTTTGTCGTGAACCTCCAGAACCCGTCCGCCTGCTTCACCATGTCAGCTTTCTCGCCGCTCCAGAAATTGACCCGCACCTTTGTCGCATCGGGCGCCTTAAAGCGAATCTGGACGCGCGAGTTGCTATCGACCTGTGGAAACTGGGCGTCGAGAACGTTGGATGAGGCTGGCTTGAAGTCACTCGAGCCCTGGGCAAAGCAAAGGCTCGCACTCAACAACAAGACAATTCCGATGCTTCGCATCATGCACCTACTCGGTCCGGAAAGATTTCACCGCTCCTATACCGGCGGAAATTGAAGCGACGGAATCCTATACCAGCGGACATGCTTGAATAAAGCGATTTTTTAGCTTGTTTTCTTCACCATGTCCTTTATATAGTCGTGTGGTTCCGTTTGGTAGGATAAGCGACGATTTGCAATGTGGCAGTTGCGGAAAGAGGTAGTAAACGTTTGCTTAGGAGTGCATTGGGGGATAAATGCGTCGCTTGGATTTCGAGGTTCACAATTTACAAGGGTCTGTTTCTGCAACGAGCCGGTGGAATGCCGGAGCTCTCCGGAAGGTTGACCTTGTTTTACGTGCGTGCGTCAGTTCGAAGTTGTTGCTGCTGACTGCAGTGTTTCAGCGTGAACATTTACTCCCACCCGGCGTAACAGCCCGACGTGCTTTGAGAGAGAAACAGATGAGAACAACGAAATTGATCCTTGCCTGTGCAATCGCAACGGCGATTGCACCCATCGTTCAGCTTCACGCCCAGGTGCAGACCATTGTTCCCGACCCGGTGCCGGGCGCAAGGCCCGTCGCGGTGGAACACATCAAGATCCACGGCGCGGCATTGGAAGGAAATCTCGAAGGCGAGGTTGTCGATCGCGATGCAATTGTCTTTCTGCCGCCGAGTTATGAGAAAGACAAGAAGCGCCGTTACCCGGTCGTATACGCGCTGCACGGCTATTCGATTGGAGCGGAGCAGTGGACGCACGAAATCCACGTTCCGCAGACCGCTGAAGGAGCGTTCGCAGAAGGAGCGAAGGAGATGATCGTCGTCCTGCCCGATTCCAAGACGATCTATAACGGCTCAATGTATTCAAGCTCTGCGACGACAGGCGATTTTGAGAACTATGTCGCGCACGATGTTGTTGCCTACATCGACGCGCACTACCGCACCATACCGGATAGGCAGAGCAGAGGATTGGTCGGTCACTCAATGGGCGGGTATGGTGCGTCGCGCATCGGCATGAAGCATCCTGATGTGTTCGGTGCTCTCTACATCATGAGCCCCTGCTGCCTCTCTTCCATGGCTGGCGGCGGACCGGGAACCGCGGATCAAATCAAAGAGCGGGCGGTTGCGAGCGAGAAGAAAGTTGCGGCGGCCAAGTCTCCAGGCGACCTCGCAGCGCAATCGCCCGGTTTTCAATCGGCGCAATACGCGACGGCAGCGGCTTGGGCTCCCGATCCTAAGAACCCGCCGCTCTACTTCGATCTGCCTACTAAGGATGGAGTACCCGTGCCGGAGATCGTGGCGAAATATGCAGCCAACTCACCACTGGCCTTTGTCGAACAGTACATCGGCAATCTCAAGAAGTACCGCGCCATCGCAATGGACGTGGGCGATCAGGATGGCCTCCGGTTCGATGCCACGAAGCTGCACGAAATTCTCGATAACTACGGAATGGCAAACGGTTTCGAGATCTATGCGGGTACGCATGTCAGCGCCGTAGCCGATCGCTTCCAGAACCATGTGATGCCGTTCTTCAGCCGGAATCTCTGCTTTACCGAGGGCTGCCGTTAGCACGGCCGAACCTCTGAAACCGTAGGTCTCCGTTAAATGTTCTATTTGGAGAAAAAGTATGAAATACCATGTGACCCGAATCATCAAGTGCATCTTTGCTTGCTCTGGGCTGCTTATCTCTGGCTCGGTCGTTCAACAAGCAGTTGCCCAGGATTCAGAGCAACCTGCTTATCTAAATCCGCAGCTCTCACCCGAGCAGCGCGCGACGGACCTGGTGCACCGCATGACGTTGGCAGAAAAGGCCACGCAGATGCAGAACAATTCAGCGGAGGTCCCAAGGCTGAAGGTTCCTGCCTATCAGTGGTGGAGTGAGGCTCTGCACGGCGTCATCAACGACGGCGTCACCGAATATCCGGAGCCTGTCGGCCTGGCGGCCACTTTCGATGCGCCGGGCATTCACACTATGGCGGCGCAGATCGGCATTGAAGGCCGCATCAAGCACGTGCAGAATTTGCGCGAGGGGCACACCGGCATCATGGGCGGCCTCGACTTCTGGTCGCCCAATCTCAATATCTTCCGCGACCCGCGCTGGGGCCGGGGACAAGAGACCTATGGCGAGGATCCTTTCCTCACCGGCCGCATGGGTGTTGCTTACGTGACCGGTTTGCAGGGCGAGGACCCGAAATACTACCTCGCTATCGCAACGCCAAAGCACTATGCCGTGCATAGCGGACCGGAACCCACGCGCCACTTCGCGGATGTAGACGTGAGTAAACACGATGAAGTGGATACCTATGAACCTGCATTCCGCGCCGCAATTGTGGAGGGCAAGGCGGGATCGGTGATGTGCGCCTATAACGCGATCAATGGCCAGCCGGCGTGCGCCAATCAATATCTGCTGCAGGATCAGTTGCGCGGTAAGTGGGGATTTCAGGGGTATGTCGTCTCCGACTGCGACGCGGTGAGAGATGTTGCAGCGAATCATCGCTACGAGCCGACGCAAGCACGAGGCGCGGCGATTTCGGTCATCCGCGGCATGGACAACGAGTGCGTTACGTTCACGTCGCGCTTTGGCGATCCAGTGGAGAAAGCGTATATCGACGCGGTCCAGCAAGGTTATCTTCCTGAGAGCATTCTTGACACTGCCCTCGTTCGCCTCTTCACCGCGCGGATCAAGCTCGGCATGTTCGATCCGCCGGATATGGTCCCCTACACGAAGATCGATGAAAAGGAACTAGATAGCACCGAGCACCGTCAGCACGCGCGCAGGCTCGCAAACGAGTCCATGGTTTTGCTGAAGAATGACGGCCTTCTTCCATTGAAATCCGGAATCAAAAAGATCGCCGTTGTGGGACCGCTTGCCGACCAGACTCGGCCGCTCATCGGCAACTATGCCGGTCAGCCCACGCATATAGTGTCGATCATCGAGGGGCTCAAGGCGGAGTTTCCTAACGCGACCATCACATTCGTCTCCGGAACGCAGTTCCTTCGCACCGAGGGGAACCCAATCCCTGACGCTCTTCTGACGACTCCTGACGGCAAGCCCGGTCTGAAGGCCGACTATAACGAAGGCTTGCGCAGAGGTCCAGGCACCGGCCCAAACAATCCCCCCATCGCCAGTCGTACAGAGGCAAACGTGAAACTCTCTGAGGCTAGCCTCCCATCGGAAGTCGCCGGCAAGAAGACATTTGGCGTGCAGTGGTCTGGATTCCTCACACCCAATGAATCGGGCGACTTTATCGTCGGCATTCGCACTCTGGGGTTCGGAAGGCTGACGATCGAGGATAAGCCTGTTGCAATGACCTTCGGCGGAGGAAAAGAGCCCGTGTCGGTTGTGGGCCGCGTACATCTGGAAAAGGGGCGTAAAGCATCCTTGCAAATGAATTACGGCAGCAACAACGGGAAAGCGCATGCCGAGCTGTTCTGGACCCGAGTCAATAACGCGGTCTCACCCGAAGCAATTGCCGCTGCGAAAAGCGCAGATGTCATTATCGCTGTGGTTGGGATTACCAGTCAGTTGGAGGGCGAAGAGATGCCGGTGAGCGAACCGGGCTTCCTCGGCGGAGATCGCACCAGTATCGACTTGCCTCAGCCTGAAGAAGATCTGGTAGAAGCGGTAGCGGCCACCGGCAAGCCCCTCGCTGTCGTTCTGATGAATGGCAGCGCTTTGGCCGTCAACTGGATCAATGAACACGCCAATGCCGTTCTCGAGGCGTGGTATCCGGGCGAAGAAGGCGGTGCAGCCGTGGCTGAGACGCTGAGCGGCAAGAACAATCCCGCCGGCCGGCTTCCCGTCACCTTCTACAAGGGGGTCGACCAGTTACCGAACTTTGAAGACTATGGGATGGCGAACAGGACCTACCGTTACTTCAGCGGGAAGCCGCTGTATCCCTTCGGTTACGGGCTCAGCTACACGAAGTTCAGCTATAGCGACCTGAGCGTGCCGACCCCGCCTACCGCCGCTGAACAGCCGGTGGCCGCAGACGTGACGGTCACCAACGCCGGGCAAGTGGCTGGAGATGAGGTTGTGCAACTCTATCTCACGTTTCCGGCGGTCAAGGGTGCGCCTCATATCGCTCTGCGTGGCTTTCAACGCATCCATCTCGAACCGGGCGCCAGCCAGAAAGTGCACTTCGATTTGAAGCCGCGCGATCTTGAAATGGTGACCGAGGATGGCAATCCCATCATCGCAAAAGGTGACTACACCATCAGCATCGGCGGTGGCCAGCCTGACACAGCGGCGCCCGTTGCAACCGGACACTTCCACATTGACGGCCAGTATGCATTGCCCGAGTAGCAAAGGAGAGTCTTTCATGTTCGGATCTTCTAATCGCACGCTCACCCGCCGCGAGGCACTTCTTCTGTCGGCCACTGCGGGAATCGGGGTCGTTGCGGGAGAATCTGCTCTCGCATCGGACAGCATCAAGACCGCCGCTCACCAGGAGCCCGGCAATGTCTCAACCCCGCGCTCGGCGATTGCAAAGACGCAATACGGCAACGTGCGCGGGTTTGTCGACGGCGGTGTTTTTACATTCAAAGGTGTTCCGTATGGCGCAACCACAGCCGGAGAGAATCGCTGGCTCCCGGCCAAGCCGCCCACGCCGTGGACGGATGACTACCCAGCGCTGGCGTATGGAGCGAATTGCCCGCAAAATCTGCATACTTGGACGGGCATCGAGCAAACATTCCTCTTTGACTGGGACGACGGCTGGCAGAGCGAGGACATGCTGAAGTTAAACATCTGGACGCCGAGTCTGGCGGGGAAGCGGCCGGTGATGTTTTACATGCATGGGGGCGGGTTCAGTTTCGGATCGTCGTACGAGTTGCCCTCGCACGAGGGCGCACAGATGGCGCGTCATCATGATGTGGTGCAGGTGTCAGTGAATCATCGCCTGAACATTCTTGGATTCTTCGATGCCAGCGAGATTGGCGGTTCGGCGTATGAGGATTCTGCAAACGTCGGCATGACGGATCTGGTGTCGGCGCTGCGTTGGGTTCGCGAGAATATTGAAAACTTCGGCGGCGATCCGGATCGAGTGATGATCTATGGGCAGTCAGGTGGCGGGTCGAAGGTGACTACCCTGATGGGCATGCCTTCGGCGGCGGGGCAGTTCCATCGTGCTTCGGCGCAGTCGGGTGGCGGCGGGAATATTCCCAGCAGGGATCAGCAGAAGGAATTGGCCCGGCAGGTTATGAAAGAGCTCGGGCTGGCGGCGAATGACATGGGAGCCCTGCAGAAGATGGAATGGGCCAAGCTGTTCGCAGCCGGCAATGCGGCAGCGGCGACGATCAATCCGTCGGGGCCGCCGATGGCGGGACCGGGAGCGCCGGGCACGCCGCGGGTCGGGTGGTCGCCTTGCGTTGATGGGAAGGTAATCAACATGCGCTCATTCTTCGACGCAGCTCCAGAGATCTCGAAGAATGTGCCGATGCTCGTAGGCTCGGTGAGCGAAGAGGGCAACCGAATGTCGTCGCGCCCCACCGAAGAAGAATGGCATGCGAACCTTTCCAAGATGTATGGCGCGGTGAAGGCGACTGCCGTTGCTGTTGCTTTGAAGAAGGCATATCCCGAGAAGAAGGTTCAGACGCTGTCGTACATATGCAGCGGCAGTCCGGGGCTAAACGGACTTTCGATGCGTAACAACGTGGTGAAGATGGCGCGCTTGAAGCATGAACTGCACGCGGCGCCGGCGTATGCTTACTACTTCACGTGGCAGACGCAGGTTCTGGATGGCGTGGCTGGAGCGTGGCACACTGCCGAGCTTCAGTTCTGCTTCGACAACACCAAGAGGTGCGAGCAGGGGACTGGAAACACTCCCGAGGCGCAGGCGCTAGCCAACAAGATGGCAGCATCCTGGGCCGCGTTTGCCGCAACCGGAAACCCGAGCATACCGGGCTTGAAATGGTCACCTACCGATACGGAAACGAACATCACGATGATCTGGGATAACGAGTGCCGCATGGTAAATGACCCAGAGGGAGAAGCTCGCAAGATCATCCTGATCTGACCTCAGCCAAGTGGCTCGAACGTTATTCGGAATTCGGTCCAATTGTGTGCCCTGAAGGCTCCGATAGCGTCTATTCGTTCGAGTCTGCTCCATTGAAACACTGTTCCTCCTACCGCTACAGTTTCTGACATGCCCGGCCTCCCCAACATATCCGTGATTGCCCAAGGTCCTTCACGTTGCTGTATCTCGTGAAGCTTTAGGCTAACCGCCTCATGGCGACGCAGTCCGCAGGCGAGAAAGAGAACAACGGGAATTCCCGCGGATATGGGTATTTGCAAAGCCGAATATCCACGACCCCACCGTGTTTACACGCGAAGAAATATGCGATTGCGATAAAGCGGGTAGACAAGCGCCATATTAAGGAGAACTATCAGCAGCGCATACGCGAGCGACGCATGGACAGGCTGAAGCCATGTTGCGAAGCCGACTCGGTAACCCCACTCGTGGAGCGTGAGAGCCGTTCCGCCCCGTTGTGAGACATGAATGCGATCGAAAAGAGCCGTGACGATGTTTGAGAGCGCAAAGGCGAAAACCGCGTTGGTCCCAAATACGAGGGCCGGAGGTGTCCACCCTCTCCATCGCTTGATGTCCACAATAAGATAGATGGCCCCGTACAAGAGCATACTTACCCCGCTGCTGAACATTGCGAATGTGCTGGTCCAGATCTTTTTGTTGAGTGGAAAGAGCGGACTCAGCAGCCACCCGGCGAGAACCAAGGCAACTCCGGTGCCGACCAAAAGGATGAGCGTCCTCTTGTTTGAGTAGTCGGCTCGCAACCATTCACCTGCGATGATCCCGATCAAGAGAGATGAAATCGCCGGCAGTGTGGAGAGTAGACCTTCCGGGTCGAAGGTCACGCCGTAGCCAGGCGTCAAGCCCCAGGGCCACAGGTGACGCGTTCCCAGCAAAGATCGATCAATGTACGCGCCGAGATTTCCGACCGAATCAAGTCGCCCCGCGCCAAATCCTGGAACGGGAACCGTCATTATTAAGGCCCAGTAGAAGATGAGAAGCAAGGCACAGGTACCGGCTAGAATCGCGATCCGCCTTCCCCTCCAGTTCGCGATCGTCCTGCTGGCCGAAGCGCCGATACCGAGATAGAGAAGTGCGCCTAAGAAGTAACACAAGGCAATTCTCTGGAGTACTCCAGGGAAACGAAGTGTGTGGAGGTCGTAATCAGGAAATCCGTTGAGTGCCAGGCCTAGAAAGAAGATGACAAGGCTGCGGAGGACCACGTGCCGGGCAAGGACCAAACGGTCATCTCCCCGCTCTATCCTCGATGCGAAGGAAAACGTTATAGCTGCCCCGACAGCAAAGAGGAACGCCGGGAAGATCATATCCGTCGGTGTCGGCCCGTTCCACTGTGCGTGAAGCAATGGCCTGTACACGGCATTGTAGGTTCCAGGGTCGGTCACCAGGATCATGCCTGCTACCGCCAGACCGCGAAGAACATCGAGAGACACCAAGCGGGGGTTCTTGAGGGTCGCGATCGGAATATACATCCTCAAAGGCCTCTTTCCAGGTGTAGGTTTTCATACTTTCTCAGACCCGCCCGTGATCCATTCGGCGACTACGAAGGTAACACCATTTGGTCCGTTCCGAGTGTGTTGTGGGCAATCCGGACAGAATTGCCATTTTTCGAGTGATGTCCGGATTGGCGGTCGTTCGCCAACTACGTGCGACGGGCGCACATTACACGGGTGGGGCAGTCTGGGAGCCGCCGCGGCTGCCACGCCATCGTCCAGCTGCGGTCAGACCGTGGCAATTAGGGGCGTGCGTGCCTTGGCGCGGATTGTCGAAACGAAGTCCCAGCCGAATTGGCCGCCCGCATGGCTTCCACCACGAGCGCCGGCGTTACCACTATCGGCTCATTGTGGATGGTCTCTCCCGGCGCGGCGGCCCGCCTTGCAGCCGTTTCGAGGAGTTCCTGGCTCGGATTCACGACTGCTTGCTGTATCCGATTGTCCCGCTCTGGCAAATTTGCGCTCGCCAACGCCGGCCATATTGCACCTTATGTCGCCGGATGTGAACTCAAGACACCACCGGCGATCCCGCTCGGCCTCATTGCTGATCAAACCTACGAACTCGTGCATGGATGCCTGCCAGTCGGTGAACGCCTCGTCATGCTCTCCGACGGCGTCCCGGAAGCGCGCTCACAGACGGGAGAGCTTTACGGCTTCGACCGCCTTTCCGGCCTGACCTTACTTAGCGCCGGCGAGATCGCCAAGGTCGCGCAGTCCTTCGGTCAGGAAGATGACATCACGGTGTTTACTCTGGCTCTCGGCGACTGTTAGTCGCGCCTCGGCATTTTTGATATTCCTTCACGCGCATGTCCGCAATTCGGAAGGTCCAGTTCTTCAGTTCTGGTGCCAAATCGCAAGGGCGCGCTTCAAGGTTAATCGGGTGGCAGCATGACGATTCATCAAACGCCAACAGTAGCTGATCGCCGATATGTTGTGATTGACAGAATCGACCCGTTCAAATTCAAGTGGGCCATTAGCGATCAACGAAGACAGCCCCGGAGGTACACCTCCGAACAGTCGGCTTTCCGGTCACGTAGCTTTCGCTCAACTGTTGACAACAGGGCAATGCACTCATTGACAGACGGTTCCAGCCAATCATCGGGATTACTCCCCGAAAACGCCCCAGGTTTCAGCAATTATCCAGGGTACACGGCCAGATAGGCTGATCCGGCATCAGCCAGCCCCAGCCCGCTGCTTGCGATCCCACTGAAGTCACGGCCGTCCGGCGTGCAAGATGTGTGCCGATATAATGAAGCGCGACTCCGAGGGAAAGCATTCCCTGATGCTAGTGCGTTTTCCAGGACCCATAAAGAATGTCCTCCGGTCGGATGCTGATTTATTCCCGGGGGGCAGTTCCGGCTTCGCCATTCGGTGCTAACCGTGCGTCACACCCGACGAAACCCGTCATGCGCTGGCGAAGTCCATGGGAAACTAAAGGCGCCGAGGGGCATCGGTCGGTGGGGCGGCCTGCGGGGATCGAACCCGCGACATCCTGAGCCACAGTCAGGCGTTCTGCCGCTGAACTAAGGCCGCCATATAAAGTAGAGGGCATCGAACCCACGACATCCTGAGCCACAGTCAGGCGTTCTGCCGCTGAACTATAGCCGCCATCTAACCTTTCGATTGTAGCATCGAACTTGCCGTCCCTGGAGGGTAGCCGATGCCCCGAATCCCCAAGCGTTCGCCTCATCCCGAGCACGGAAAGCGGAAGGATTTTCCCTTGCAGAACCGATCGGATCGGGGCGCGTGGTTATTTCGGGATAGGACCCTTCGTTCACTGGAAATCCTGCTCGACGAGGCATTTCGGATCCCGGGAACTTCGTTTCGCTTTGGGATTGATGGAATTATCGGGCTGGTGCCCGGTCTGGGAGACGTGCTGGCGGGTTTGCTGTCCCTGGTGATCCCACTGGCGGCCTGGATGCGCGGTGTCCCGTACGTGACTCTGGCTCGGATGGGTTTGAACCTGGGGATCGGTGTCCTGGTCGGTTCGGTCCCAGTGTTGGGCGACATCTTTGATGTGGTTTGGAAGGCAAATCGGCGCAACTACCGCCTGTTACAGCTTCACTTGATGGAGCCGCGCCGCCACACGTGGCGTGACCGGGTGTTTCTGCTCCTTTTGGTTGTCCTGTTGGGATTAATTTTTGCATTGCCAGTTGTGCTCTTGCTCTGGCTCGTGAAGTGGTTGGTCCACCACTGAGGCCCCTGATTTGGAGCTCGCTGGTCCAGTCATTGCAGCGAGGCTCAAAACCACCTTTCGCGATACAATGGCAACATCGGGGCGTAGCGCAGCCTGGTAGCGCATCTGCTTTGGGAGCAGAGGGCCGGGGGTTCGAATCCCTCCGCCCCGACCAGCATAAATCATTGATAATGCAAGTGATATTGACGGTTCCAGCCACGCATCTGCTTTTTTCCGCTACACAGATGTAGTCGAATTTGTAGCGGTCGCTGCTTTCGAGGGAAACTCAATATGATTCCGCGTGTGCTTCGATTGGGAAGATTCATGATAGCTCCACTCGGATCTCCGCTGGTTTGAACGGTAGAAACCTCTTTGCGAGAACAGAATCTGGTTCGGGACCCGATTCCCCACCCGGATTACCTGCCGTAGAATCAACAGGTTAGCGAGACGGGGGTAGAGCACTTTGTTGATTTGTATGGATTTCAAAGCTACAAATCTGGCTACGTCGCGCTTTCCCTACGGAGGTCTTGTTGCGAATCCTCCTGGTAATTCCAATGACATTCCCACGCGAGGAAGCGGGAGAGAGGATCTGGATATAAGCCAGGTGCTTGGACCTACAGAAATGTCCAACCATCTGCTTTTGGAGCAGAGGTGTTGATCTTTGTTGAACCTTGTTGAAGCGTGTTGTTAGCAGATGAGCCTGGTCATTGAAATTTGGCAATCCCGAAGTCGGAGACCCCGACATCCACGCACCTCGGTCCAGCAGTTCCTTGCTGGGCGGAACTGGTCGCTGCCTCAAGAGTTGACTTTGGGGTTGCTAGCGCCATAATGAATGCGACGACTCGACCAGACAGAAAGCCGCCCAAATTGCGGCCGAAATGGGGCAGGCGCGCCTCTTAGTGGTAACGATTGGGCGTGTGCCATTCATGACTATAACTACTTTATGATAGGAGGGCCAGGAAAGGGATTTTCGTTCTTCAGTAACCCAACTGCTAGTGTCTTGACCACACCATTACTGAGACAGGCGGATGCGAATTTGGCTACTCACGTATTCGGTGCTGAAGGGCTTGCTATTAAGTCAGCGGTGGCAGCAGGAAAAGCTAACACATGGGCACACAATTTGTTTTAGTAGAGCACTCCATCTTGATCGAAATAGGCGGCGAAACAGCGGATGATGGTTGCATATGGGGTGATGTGATGAAAAGGCGGGCGAAGCCACTGGATGTCATAGCTATTCTTGCAGGACTCGTTTGTGCACTCGTCACAACATTTATCGGAGTCTTTGCCGTTCCATTCATGGGTTATGGATATGGATTAGCAAATATTGCCAATCACTACCTCAACATAACTTTGGGAATAGAACTTCCCCTGTATGTTGCTCTGATTGCTATATCCCGTAGGGCTTTGGTATATGTGTGCTGGGCTATGTGCGTACTCAGCTATATAGGGGCGATCCTGTTGGCATTATGCGACATATCTGGCGCCGTGAGCGTGACAGTTTTGCTGCGAGTGTTGGGTGAATCTATGCTTTTTCCCGGCGAAATATCGTCCATTGCAGCTGCGTTAGCAGCACTCTATTTATATAAGCGGCAGGATGTGATTCGTAAAGAGTCAGTCTATCGGACGGGTGGTGATGGTGGCCACGGTCTCGACGACGCTCCCAAACTTCACTGAGAAGGCACCGGTCCCGTCCTTGGCTTGTGGATGTGGAGTGCCCGGCGACTTTTGTAGCTGTCCCTCGCCAAAACTCCGTTCTACTGCTGAATCAGGTAGTTGAAGGAGTCGCGCGCATCGCGTAGCTTCGATGCGATAATCCAATATGCTAGGTCTGCTGACGATTCAACGGTGTGATCTGCACCCGCACAGAACTGAGTAGGATTTCCGAACGGCGTCCTGTGATGTTGTCGATTTTGTAGCTGCCAAAGCACAAACGATCAACAAGGATCAATAGGTGACTTAGAGAAGGATGTAAGCAGCTCAATTGATTGCACTTAATTTCAGCAGATTTCAATAGGCTTCAATAAATCGTTTGACCTGTTTTGGGAGCAGAGGGCCGGGGGTTCGAATCCCTCCGCCCCGACCATTAAAATCAAAAACCTATCGCAGATTTCGCAGCGCAATGAAAGCGCCATGTAGCGGGTGGATGTAGTTGCCTACTTTTTGCCGGGACCCGATCTATCAGGGATAGCACTGATGCCTGCCTTGCGGATTTCCCGTAAGCGTCCAGAGTTCCCCTCTTTCCTAGGCGCGCTCCGGAGCAGAAGATCGCCACATGGTGCAGGCAGAGGATTCGAGTCCAGGGCGTCGAGTGCGCAGGTGGCGATCGGTACCGGA
>JANXQR010000529.1 GCA_025353435.1 Acidobacteriota bacterium
GTGCTTCCCTGCGCGCGGCGGAACGCAATCTCAAAGCCATCACTCTGGAACGCGATGAGGTCGGTGGCACCGTCAGCAAGTACCC
Organism: Acidobacteriota bacterium; assembly: GCA_025353435.1. Taxonomy (GTDB): domain Bacteria; phylum Acidobacteriota; class Terriglobia; order Terriglobales; family Acidobacteriaceae; genus Telmatobacter. The sequence continues at coordinate 86 of JANXQR010000529.1, forward strand.
GCGACAGAAACTCGTCATGACCAGCCCTGTTGAGTTCCCTCTCCACGGCAAGTTCCGCAAGACTGCGCTTTCCAAGGAAGAGCTCCTTGAGTTCTGGCAGTCGATCATGAAGAGGACTGATCTTTGCATCAAGACCGGCGAGGTGGTTGAACGGGTTCAGAAGGATGAAGACGGACTCTTCGGTGTCAAGACCGTTAATGGTGTGTATCGCGCGCAAACAGTCATTCTTGCACTTGGCCGTGCAGGGACGCCGCGCAAACTCGGCGTCCCTGGCGAGAACCTCGATCACGTCTACTATCGCCTCATCGAGGCCGATCACTATACTCACAAAAACATCCTCATCGTGGGCGGTGGCGACAGCGCCGTCGAGGCGGCCATGGGCCTAGCGAGCCAGGCAGGAAACAAGGTCACGCTTTCCTATCGGCGCAGCGAGTTCATGCGCCTCAAGGATCGCAATACCAAGCGCATCGAAGAACACATTCGTTCCAAAAAGATCGAAGTCATCTTCAATTCCGCCCCAAAGGAATTCCAACCAGGAAAAGTCATCATGGAATGCCAAGAAGGTATCCGCGAGCTTAAGAATGATTTTGTGTGGATATTCGCCGGCGGCATTCCTCCGTCTGACTTCCTCAAGGCCGCTGGAATTGAATTTGGAGCCAAGGACACCCGCGAGGCCAATGCCGCTCTCGTGAGCGTCTGATTACCGCGCTCCGGCCGAAGCCATAGCTACGGATCGAGTCCAAAATAGTTCCGTTGTACGCCCAGCCTTTGCGCGTATAGCGGAACTATTTTAGGTGAACTTTTCGCCATCCTTCACCTGGCTGCAGCGCTGCGCTCGTATACTCAACACGTCCCCATCCCACACAGGAGACGCTACTGCACATGCAATTGAATTTGCTGCAGTTCTTCCGCAAAACTCATCTATACGTCGGTGTCTTCACGGCGCCCGCAATTATATTCTTTGCGCTTTCCGGATCACTGCAGACTTTTTCGTTCCACGAGAGCACAAAGGAGAGTTCATATAAACCCCCGCAGTGGATCGTCGTTCTCGCTCAGATTCACAAGAAGCAGTCCGCACAGGCGCCGCCGCGGATGCCCGCTCCTCAGCCAGCATTTGCAGCAGGCTCACAGAAGATAGCCGAACCCGCGCCACCGCCCCGACCGCCAGCGCAGCCGCACAATCCCCTGCCCCTTAGGATCTTTTTCCTGGTTGTCGGACTGAGCCTGTTTGTCTCGACCGGATCAGGCATTTACCTGGCTTGGAAATACCGGCGCGATCGAGTCATCATCGCCGTGCTTTTGCTGGCAGGAATCCTTATTCCGATCGCGCTGATGCAGATCTAGAGATCCGTTTCACCGCCAACCTTAATTCCGAATCTGCGCCAGCAGCTTCTCCACTTCGGCCTTTTCCTCGCCGTTGAGTGGAAGCAGCGGCGCGCGTGGCCGCCCTCCGTAGTATCCGTTGAAATCGCACGCGTACTTGATGCCCGCGATCCCAAGCGCACCAGTCACATGCTGGCTCGCAAGTATTATCCGTTGCTGTTTCTCCGCCGCCAGCGCAAGGTCGTGGTCCTTCCACGCAATGTAAACCTCCTGGCAAGCCTGCGGAGCGCATGCCGCAAATGCCAGCACCGCACCTGCTGCACCAGCCTCCAGTGACTCAAGAAGCGTCCCCGCCGATCCCGTGAGTACTTGGAACCCGACTTCCTTGTTTCGCGTCTTCATGGGCGCAGCGGGTGGTTTCACCGCCAGCGCAACGCCCCCGCCCAACTCGGCCGCTGAGACAAAGCTGCTGTCGGCCTCGGTCCGAATCGCCAGCATCCGCGCCGTCACCGGCTCAAAGACTGGCGTTACCGTCACCATCCGCCTTGGCGCATTTTGCGTTGCCAATACCAGTTCACGAACCCGCTCCACATCTCCTGTTGAGTCCTTGATCCCGATAATGTTGGGATGCTGCGCGAGTTCCGCCACCACCTCAACCGGCATCGCATACGGCGCGAATTTGGGGATGTTGTAGAGCAGCACCGGAAGCGGCGACCGGTCTGCCACACTGCGAAAATAATGTTCCACTGCAGCCTTCGTCATCAGCGGCGCGTAGTAAGTGGGCGTCCGCACCAGCACCGCATCGAACCGGCACTCCGCCGCGTATTCCGCCAGTTCCACAGTCGCCTTCACACTCTCACGGCCCACTCCAGCAATCAACACCTTATCGGCCGCCGCGGCATCCGCCGCCGTTCGCAGGACCTCGCGCGACTCCTCGTCGTTTAACTCCACGGCCTCGCCCGTCGAACCCAGCAATACCATCCCCGCAAGCAGGCTGCGCGAATAGCGCGCCATATTGGCTTCGAGTTTGCGCAGGTAAAACCGCTCGTCAGAGTAGAACGGCGTAGGAACGGCTGCGAACATGCCTTCAATCAACATGTCTCCATTCTAAGGGGCAGAATCAGAGTTGAAACTGCTTCCATACGTCAGAAATGTTTCTAAATTCAAGGTTCCGCGTATACTTTAGCTACTTCTAGGTACTCATATCTCAAGCAAGTAAAACCAGGAGCCGAACCATGGCGAAGTTGGTGATTGACGACGATGATGACGGCAGTGAACGACTGTCGCAGCAAGCCATCTCCTTCTTTTTGCACATCCTGTTCGCATTAGGATCATGGCTCGGCATGATGATCCTCGGATATGCCATCGATCCGCGTTCGGCCAATCAGACCATCATTCTGCTTCTATCAGTTCTTGTTCCAATGACATTCGGCAACCTCGTCACACGCTTCAAGGCGGACGAAATGGCCGGCCACATCTGGCTCGCCGGCCTCATCTGGATGCTCATCGTCAGTCTCTGGATTCTCGACATGCCCACCGGGCCGAACGCCTGCTTCGAATGCGGCGCGACTGAAAAACTCACGCGCACCCTGTTCAGCTTCCCGCGCCCAAGCGGCCTGATCGATAACAACGGCCCCTTCTTCGGAACCTGGCCGTCTGCTGCGCTCTTCGGCTACTCCATCGGCGCCCGATTCGTCCTCGCCCGCCGCAAGGCTCGCCCAGCCTGAACGGCCCTAGGTCGGCAAAATTGAAGTGAATGAGCCTCAACCCTTGAGAGCCACGCGCCCCTCATGGAGATGCTGTAGCGCGAACACCGTAATCTCCCGGCGCTGCGTCGCCGCAATTCCCTCCACCGCCGCCTGCGCCGCCGCAATCGTAGTGATCGTCGGAATCCGCGCCAGTACCGCCGCTCTTCGAATCGCTTTCTCGTCGAAGAACGTGTCCTGCCCGCGCGGTGTGTTGATGATCAGCTGAATCCGCTCGCCCTTGATCAAGTCCACCACATTCGGCCGGCCTTCCTTCACCTTGAACACGGTCTCAACAATCATGCACGCATTGCGCAACACAATCCCCGTGCCTTCAGTAGCCACAATTTTGAAGCCAAGATCCATGTAGCGCCGCGCCAACTCCACTACCGCCGCCTTGTCGTGATCGTTCACGCTGAAGAATACCGTGCCACTCGTCGGAAGTATTTGCCCAGCTGAAAGCTGCGCCTTCGCAAACGCTTCGCCAAAAGTCTCGGCCACGCCCATTACCTCCCCAGTCGACTTCATCTCCGGGCCCAGCACCGTGTCCACGCCTGCAAACTTCGACCACGGAAATACCGGCGACTTTACATAGTAGTGATCCCCCACGCCCAGGTCCCGTCCGCTCGCCAATTCCTCCGGCAACAATTCCTTTAGTGTCCGTCCCGTCATCAGCCGCGCCGCCACTTTCGCCAGCGGAATTCCCGTCGCCTTCGACACATAAGGCACAGTGCGCGAAGCACGCGGATTCACTTCGATCACGTACACATGATCCTGCCCCTCCGCATCGCGTTGAATCGCAAACTGCAGATTCACCAGTCCCACAACCTTGAGAGCCAGCGCCAGCTTCCGCGTATATTCGCGAATCGTCTTAAGCGTCTCCTCGCGGATGCTCACCGCCGGCAGCACGCAGCTCGAGTCGCCCGAGTGAATCCCGGCTTCCTCGATGTGCTGCATGATTCCCGCGATAATCACGTCCTTCGAATCGCACAGCGCGTCCACGTCCAACTCCATCGCGCTCTCCAAAAAGTGATCCACCAGCACCGGCCGCTCTTGCGAATACTCGACAGCCTCGCGCATATACTTCGCCACCGCCTCAGCATCGTACGCGATCACCATCGCGCGCCCGCCCAGCACATAACTAGGCCGCACCAGCACCGGATATCCAATGCGCTCGCCGATGGCCAGCGCTTCGTCCACACTTGTTGCAGTGC
>JANXQR010000630.1 GCA_025353435.1 Acidobacteriota bacterium
CACGTGCCGCCGGTAGGCCAGGGAACTGCGCCTCCGCAAAATCCGGTAGTCCCGGGAACTGTAACTGGGCAACAGCCGGCAGCGGGAACGCGGGTGGACCAAACCACGCAGGTGAAGTTCACCGTGGCACGGTAAGTTGTCCCGAGTGCGCATTTGCGGCATCTTCGTCATGGATGAGTTAAGAGTCGCAGGGTCAATGAGGAGCAATCGTAATGGGATGGAATGAGGATCTTGAACGGATCGCGCTGCAAGAGCGAGAACTGGTGTTGCCGCGGCTCGATGCTGATATGGCGTGGGAGATCGGCTCGCGGCTTCGTTCGATGGCACGGGAACGCGGACTGGCGGTTGTGATTGACGTGCGGCGATTCGGGCAGCCGTTGTTCTACGCCGCGCTTGAGGGGACCACGCCGGATAACGTGGAGTGGGTGCGGCGCAAAAGCAATGTAGTAGCGCGCTTTCATCACAGCTCGTACGTTGCGGGGATTAAGGAAAAGATGAAGGGGCAGACGCTGTTGGAGAGCCAGGCACTCCCTTTGGCCGATTACGCCACGCATGGAGGGTCGTTTCCGCTGCGAGTGGCGGGATCGGATGTGGTCGGCAGCGTGACGGTATCCGGTCTGCCAATGCGCGCTGACCATGCGCTTGTGATTGAGGCGCTGTGTGCAGTGCTGGGGCGGGATTATTCGGAATTCAGGCTGGCTCTTGAGTAGTGCTTCACTCGGATTTCTCGAGCATGGCGACAAAGAAACCGTCAGTACCGAAAAGACCCGGAAGGAGGCGGAGATAGCCTTCCGGCGTGAGGCAAGTGCGGAGTTTCTCTGCTCCAGTTGGGGTGAGAACTTCAGAGGATCTCATCTCATCGATGCGCGCTTGCATTGGAATGATGCGGGCTTTTGGAAAGCGGTCAAGGACGACGGAGATCACCTGCTCGTTCTCTTCGGGTTCAAGCGAACAAGTGGAATAGACTACGCGGCCTCCCGGTCGTGCGGCGTGCAGAGCGCGAGTCAGAATCGCTGTTTGACGATCGGCTTGACGCGTGAACTCTTCAATCTTAAGTCGATGGCGGATTTCGGGATTGCGGCTCAGGGTTCCAGTGCCGCTGCAGGGGACGTCGGCCAGCACCAGGTCGTATGCGGATTCTTCGGCAAGCGCCATGGCATCGGCGAGTCGGCACTCAACGCGATCAGCAAGTGGCAGAAGTCGTTTGCGCAAGAAATCCAAGCGCGGCGGACTTGCCTCGCAGGCGACGATGCTTGCCTTCGGATTGCGCTCGGCGAGGATCAGCGTTTTTCCACCGGGCGCGGCACAGCAATCGAGGATGTGACTTCCCTGCCCTGCGATTTCCGCAACGAGCTGCGAGCCTTCATCCTGGATGCGAACACGGCCTTGGCGGAATGCGTCTGTCGCCATGACATCACCGGATTCGACAATGCGGGCGCGGGCGAGGAGTGTTCCGGGCGCGAGGCGAACGCCGGTCTTCAGCAGTTCTTCTTCGACTGACGCGTCTTCAATGCGCAACGCGAGAATTCCCTGTGACTGACCGTGAGTGCAAATTGAGCTTGCAGTCTCAGCTCCAAAAAATTTCTCCCAACGGTCGCGCATCCACTGCGGGAATGCTTGGCCCGCGTCCGGCGTAGGAAGTGCGCTCTCGTCGGATTGCGCCGCGAGCTTGCGCAAGACTGCGTTGACCATCGCGGATGCGAAGCGATGGCCCGCCAGCTTGGTGAGTTGCACGCTCTCGTCGATAGCGGCACGCGCTGGAATGCGATCGAGATGCAGGATCTGAAAAGCTGCCAGTCGAAGCGCGATCAGTACTTCGGCGTCGAGCTTTGCATTGGGACGTTTTAGAAACGGGCGCAGACGCTGGTCGAGTTCAAGTTGCCAGCGAAGCACGCCCAAGACAAGAGTTGTGGCAAGGTGTCGATCTTGCGGCGCGAGCGCCGACACAGCCCTGCCGCGCAGGAGATCGTCAGAATGCGCCTGCCCACTCTTGAGGACGCGCAAGATTTTGAATGCCGCTTTGCGGGCTGGAGAAACCTGGTCCACGATTCTCAACCCAACCGCGGCGCAGACAATGTTAAGGGCGGTATTCCACGCAAGAATTCCGCCGCCGGCATGCGTTTCTTGCCTTCGACTTGCACTTCGACGAATTCAAGCAAGGTTCGATGCGCGCAGGATACAAACATGCGAGCTTCGTTCACGAATACTTGGCCGGGGTCTCCTGATGTTGGCGCGCTCGCTGGTAATTCGGACGTAACTTCCATTCGATGGACAATAAGCTTTTTGCCGTTGAAGCTGGTGAAGGCACCGGGCCATGGCTGGAAGCCTCGCCAGCGATTTTTGAGTTCTGTGGCGGTGCGCGCGGCAAAATCCATGCGGCCGTCTTCGCGCTGAAGAATGGGGGCCAGGGTTGCGCGTGAGTGATCCTGCGGCCTTGGGACAACGTCGCCCGACTCAAGACCGGCTAGCGTCTCAACCACAAGCGGTGCTCCACCAGTGGCAAGTTCTTCGAAGAGATCTGCGGCCGTTTGGTCGGGGCTAATTCCGAACGCCTGCTGCAGCAAAATGGGACCAGTGTCCAAGCCTTCTTCAAGCAGCATGGTGGTGTTGCCGGTGACGGTTTCGCCCATTGCAACGGCCCATTGAATGGGTGCCGCTCCGCGATACTTCGGAAGCAAGGACGCATGAAGATTGATGCAGCCGAGCCGCGGCAATGAGAGCATCCACGGTGGAATGATGCGGCCGTAAGCGACGACGATGATAGCATCAGGCGCGATAATTTCAAGGATTGCGCGAAATTCGGTATTGCTGCGGATCTTATCTGGCTGAGTAACGGAGAGCCCGGCCGCGATGGCGACCTGTTTTACGGGGGGCGCGGTGAGTTCCTGCGCGCGGCCTACTGGACGATCAGGCTGGGTAACCACCAAGCGAATCTCGTGACCAGCAGCCATTAACGCTTCAAGCGTTGGGACGGCGAAGCATGGGGTTCCGCAGAAGACGAGTCTCACAAGCTACCAGGTGCCTTCGCGCTGCATTTTGCGAATCTTACGCAGGTTCAGGTCACGCTTGAGCGGGCTCATACGCGTGATGAAAAGCACGCCGTCGAGGTGGTCGATTTCGTGCTGGAAAGCACGCGACAGCAATTCCTCCGCATCCATCTCGAACCACTTTCCGTATTCATCCTGGGCGCGAATGCTGACTTTGAATGCGCGCTGAATCTTCTCGCGAATATCAGGGAAGCTGAGGCAGCCTTCCTCTTCATACTGCTTGCCGTCACGCTCAATGATCTCGGGATTGATGAGGACCAGCCTGTCTTCCGGCTTTTTCCCCATGCTGAGGTCGACGACGGTTATGCGTTTTGGGACGGCCACCTGCGGGGCTGCCAGGCCGATGCCTTGCTCTGCGTACATGGTTTCGAACATGTCGGCCACGAACTTCCGCAGCTCTTTGTCGAACTCCGTGACGGGCTCGCCTGGTTGCGAAAGAACCGGCTCGGGATATTTGACGACTTTCAGAATCATGAACTGCTAATAGCTCCTAATCTGTTCGATGTAGCCTTGGAAGTTTCGTTTCATCTCGAGGGCCGAGTCGCCGCCGAACTTTTGCTGCGCCAAGCTCGCAATGGTCAGCGCCACCATGGACTCAGCGGCCACACCGGCAGCAGGCACGACGCAGATGTCGCTGCGCTCGTAGCTTGCGCTGGTGGCCTCGCGGGTGTCGAATCGAACTGATTCGAGCGGCCGGCGAAGCGTTGAGATGGGCTTCAGGTAGCCGCGTACAACAATGTCCTCACCGTTCGAGACGCCGCCTTCCATACCGCCGGCGTTGTTCTGGTCGCGAACGAAGCGCGTGGGACGGCCAGTGTCTTGTTTGGCATAGTGGATGGGGTCGTGAACCTGCGAACCAAACGATTCGGCGGCGGTGACGCCGCGGCCGATTTCAACGGCTTTCACAGCCTGCAGGCTCATCACGGACCAGGCGAGCAAACCGTCGAGGCGCTCATCCCAATTGGCGTAGGTGCCGAGACCGGCAGGCACGCCGTGAACGACAACTTCGAAGACTCCGCCTACCGTGTCGCCGGTCCGAGACACTTCTTCAACTTCTTTCTTCATGCGCGCTTCGGTGTCGGGATCGACGCAGCTGAGGAGGATGTCTTCCTTGGCACAGACGGCTGTGATCTCGTCCCAGGTTGCAATGCGATCGAGTTCAACATGGCCCACGCGGATGACGTGGCTGGCGATCTCGATGCCGAGTTCACGGAGCATGAGCTTGCAAAATGCGCCGGCAGCCACGCGGGCTGTCGACTCGCGTGCAGAGGCCCGCTCCAATACGTAGCGCGCGTCTGGGAAGTTGTATTTGAGAGCGCCGGCGAGGTCGGCATGACCGGGACGCGGCGATGCAACAGCCTGGTGCTTGGCAGGATCGCCCGTTTCGACCGGCAGCTTCTCTTCCCAGTTCTTCCAGTCGCGGTTGACGATCTCGATGGCGATGGGCGAGCCGATGGTCTTGCCATGGCGAACGCCGGAGAGCACGTGGGCCTTGTCGGTTTCGATCTTCATGCGACCACCGCGGCCATAGCCTTGCTGGCGGCGCCAAAGCTCGCGGTTCACAAAGTCGAGATCGACGGGAATGCCGGCCGGAAGTCCTGAGACCAGGGCGATCAAAGCCTCCCCATGAGACTCGCCGGCAGTTGAAAATCGGATCATAACTGCTTTGATTGTAACGGAACGGTCGACTGAAAGGCTGCTAGCTCGCTGCGCGCATTCTTCCGCCTGGCAAAAGCTGGAACTTGCGGCCCCGCCAATGGATCTTGCTGGAGGTGTAGCTGGCGGCCCAGAATACGAAACCCATGAGGTCGCGAATGGGGTAAAGAACCAGCAGGTTCAGCCAGCTACGGTCTTGAACTACCCCTTTGCCGACGGCGAGGGATAGCGCCATGCGCGAGGCAATGGCCCAGAAAAGGACCGCGATGGCAATGGCAATATGACCGAAGGCGAGACCACTTGCGAAGCCGAGGAGCCCGAACGGCATGCTGAAGGTGAGCGCGGTGCCCAAGTGGCCTTTGGGGCGGGAAAAGCGGGTGGACTTCATCCAGCGAACCTGGTGGAGCATGGATTGCCAGAAGCTGGAGTTGATGACGATGTGATCGATGGCGTGATGGCTGAGGATGACGATCTGGCCGAGTTTATGCGCTTCATTGCCGAGGATAAAGTCGTCGGCGCAGTGGTCGGCTGTGACGCGAAAGCCTCCCATGCGATGGATGGTCTCGCGGCGGAACGCCATGGTGGGGCCGAGCGTGAATTGCATGCCTTCGAGGCTTCGCGCAACGAGGACGCCGGCGGTCATTTCGACCGACATGCCAACTGCCTCAAGCCGCGCCCACAGGCCGCCCTCAGCCGCTACGCCGCGATAGAGACAAGTGAGACCGCCCACGCGGGGATTGACGAAGGGCATGGTGATGGAACGGAGGTAGTCGGGTGTGACGCTAACATCGCTGTCGCTGATGACGAGGATGTCGTGGCGGGCAGCGGCTTCCATCAACTCCATGGAGGCGACTTTGGCGTTGATGTAGTCGGGCTGGCCTGCGGTAGAGAGGAACTGGACAGGAATTCCCGGATAGCGTGCGGCAACCTGGCGTGCGATGGCGAGGCCGGCATCCTCTGGGGAACGCGTGCAAAAAAGAATCTCGAAGGCGGGATAGTCCTGCTCAAAGAATGTGAGGAGATTCTCGGCGAGGCCGGGCTCGGCTCCGTGCAGGGGCTTTAGCAGGCTTAGCGGTGGAGTGAAGTGGGGCTCGCTCTTGAGGGCAGCTTCCGCTTCGCGACGTTCACGGAGAAAGCGGGGCACGGCGGCGAGGACCATGCCGGTGAAGACGCTGGAGGTGATCAGGCCGAAAACGGCCAGTGCTAGGAGCGCGTACCACATGCAGGATCAAGGATACCTTTGCGAGTCGGGCTCAGCGATGCGATTAGCCGTTGCGGCGGCCGGTAGGCTTCGTGATAATGACTGGCTTGGCGACAGTCGACTTGCGAATGGGAACGATGGCTCCGGCGGAGCCCGACGCGGCCTGCTGATAGCGCGAGAGCATCTCTGAGCGGACGTACTCGACGAAGTTCTGCATCTGGCGGTTCATCTCCTCCATGCGCTCGCGCATTTGCAGGATGATGGCGATCCCGGCGATGTTTACGCCGAGGTCGCGCGCCAGGTTGAGGATGAACTCGAGACGTTCGAGGTCCTCGTCGGTATACAAACGCGTGTTGCCATCGGTACGCGAGGGCTTGAGCAGGCCCTCGCGCTCGTAAAGGCGCAGGGTCTGCGGATGGATTTCGTACATCTCGGCCACTGCCGAGATCATGTAGGCACCCTTCGATTTGCGTTTTGCAGGCATGACTTTTGCTGCCACCAGCTTACCGAAATTGCACTAAAAACACACGCTTTTAGAGCTTCTCAAACAGCTGCTCGCGCGGATCCTGGGGGTTGAGCTTGGCCAGTTCACGCATGATTTCGCGGCTGCGTTCATCCTGTAGATGAGGGACTGAAACTTCTACCGTCACAATCTGATCGCCTCGCTGGCCCGGGCGCTGCGCACTTTCCACGCCGCGCTCACGCATACGCAGCTTTTGTCCACTCTGCGTGCCTGGCGGAATCTTCAACTGGGCACGGCCATCGATGGTGGGCACGTCCACTTTGGCCCCCAGGGAGGCCTCGGGCACCGTAACCGGCACCGTGATCTGAATGTCGTCGCCCTGCCGGGAAAAGACGGGGTGGGTGCCGGTGCGAACGATGAGGAATAGGTCGCCGGGCGCTCCGCCATTTGGGCCGGCATTTCCCTTCCCTTGCAGCCGGATGCGCTGGCCATCACGCGTGCCGGCCTTGATGCGAAACTCCACCGTTTCTGTCCGGTCCACGACGCCTTCGCCTTGGCAGGTGGCGCAATCGTTGGAGGTCCGGCCGGTGCCATTGCACCGCGGGCAGGGGATATTGAACTTCATGCGTCCGCCCATTTGCGTGACCTGGCCGGTGCCGCTGCATTCAGGGCACTGCGTGGGACCGCCGCTATGCGCCTGACCATGGCAAGTGGGGCAATTCTCCTGACGATGCACCTGAAGGCGCGCCTGGCCGCCGCGAATGGCAGTCCAGAAGTCGACTGTAGCCTGGTATTCAAGGTCAGTGCCGGGCTGCGGGCCGCGGGGGCGCCCGGGCTGCTGGGCACCAGAAAATATTCCAGAGAAGATGTCCTTGAAACTGCCCCATCCGGACGCCCCTGCCGAGCCCGTCTGGGGACCGGCGCCGGCTTGAAAACCGGAGAAGTCAAAACCGCCGAAGTCGACTGGCATACCGCCACCTTGACCCTGCTGGCGCGCGTAGGCCTCAGCCTGTGCCGGGTCAATCTGGTCGGAGTAGAAGCCCAACTGATCGTAGACCTTACGCTTCTTCTCGTCGCTCAGGATGTCGTTGGCTTCGGATATTTCCTTGAACTTTTCCTCGGACTTTTTGTCATTCGGGTTTACGTCGGGGTGATACTTACGCGCCAGCTTGCGGAAGGCCTTCCGGATCTCCTCCGGCGTGGCGGTCTTCTTGATCCCAAGCATCGCGTAATAGTCTTTGTTGGTCGTTGTGGCCATGTGTGCTTTCTTACCTCACTTCAGATCGGAGTGCCCGGAATCTCCATGCATGCGACCTTCCGAACCTGAAGTGCTTACCGATTGTGATGCTCATACAGTTTCAGCGAAACAACGATACTAAACGGGGTGGGAGACTGTTTGTCGCCCACCCCTGAGTAATTCCGCCGAAACGGCGGGGCTACCGCTCCGCAGGTGCCTACTTCTTATCGTCGACGTCGACGTACTCGGCGTCGATCACGCCTTCGTCCTTCTTTGCTTCCCCGGCAGGAGCGCCTTCCGAAGGTCCGCCTGGCGCAGCCGCTGCCTGCTCCGCGTTGACCTTGTAGAGCACCTCAGCGAGTTTGTGGCTGGCGGCTGTGAGCTTTTCGTGGGCCGCCTTGATTTCGCTGGCTGTGGGCGCGCCTTCCAGAGTCTTCTTGGCCTCTGCTAGGGCCGATTCGACCTCGGTTTTATCCGCAGCCTGCACTTTTTCGCCGGAATCCTTCAGCATCTTTTCGATGTTGTAGACCAGCGAATCAAGCGAATTGCGGGCCTCGATCTCCTCGCGTTTTTCCTTGTCCTCGGTGGCGTGCGCCTCGGCTTCCTTGGCCATCTTCTCGACTTCGTCCTTGCTCAGGCCGGAGCTGGAAGTGATGGTGATGCGAGTGTCCTTGCCGGTGGCGTTGTCCTTGGCGGTCACGTTGAGGATGCCGTTGGCGTCGATGTCAAAGGTGACCTCGATTTGCGGTATGCCGCGTGGCGCTGGAGGAATGCCAGCCAGCTTGAATTTGCCCAAGGTGCGGTTCTGAGCCGCCATGGGACGCTCACCCTGAAGAACATGGACTTCGACTTCGGTCTGCGAGTCGGCAGCCGTCGAGAAGGTCTCGGTCTTCTTGGTGGGAATGGTGGTGTTGCGCGGAATCATGGGAGTAGCCACGCCGCCCAGCGTTTCGATTGCCAGGGTGAGCGGCGTCACGTCGAGAAGGAGGAGATCCTTGACCTCGCCAGCCAGAACACCCGCCTGCACCGCCGCGCCGATAGCAACCACTTCGTCGGGGTTCACGCCGCGATGGGGTTCCTTGCCGAAGAGCTGCTTAACCATCTCCTGGATCTTGGGCATGCGCGTCTGGCCGCCGACCAGAACGACTTCGTCGATATCGCTGGGCTTGACGCCGGCGTCGGCCATGGCCTTCTTGCATGGCTCAAGAGACCGCTCAAGCAGATCCTGAACCAGTTGCTCGAGTTTGGCGCGGGTGAGCTTGCGGACCAAGTGCTTGGGGCCGGTAGCGTCAGCGGTGATAAAGGGCAGATTGATCTCGGTTTCGACGGTGGTCGAGAGCTCGATCTTGGCCTTTTCCGCCGCATCCTTGAGGCGTTGCAGGGCCATTTCATTGCCCTTGGCACTGAGGTCGAGACCTTCTTCCTGCTTGAACTCGGCAATGAGCCACTCCACGATGCGCTGGTCAAGGTTGTCGCCGCCCAGATGGGTGTCGCCATTGGTCGATTTGACTTCGATGACGCCTTCGCCGACTTCAAGGACGGAGATATCGAACGTGCCGCCGCCAAAGTCATAGACGGCGATCGTTTCGTCCTTTTTCTTGTCGAGGCCATAAGCCAGGGCAGCCGCAGTTGGCTCGTTGACGATGCGCTTGACGTCAAGACCGGCAATCTTGCCCGCATCCTTGGTGGCCTGACGCTGTGCATCGTTAAAGTAGGCCGGAACGGTAATCACAGCCTCAGTAACAGTCTCCCCCAGGTAGGCCTCGGCGCTCTTTTTCAGCTTTTGCAGGATCATGGCCGAGATTTCGGGCGGGGTGTAGTCCTTGCCTTGGGCCATGACTGAGATGTGATCGCCCTGCTGGACGACCTTATAGGGGACCATCTTCATCTCGTCGTTTACTTCGTTGTAGCGGCGCCCCATGAAGCGCTTGATGGAGAAGATGGTGTTCTCCGGATTGGTGATGGCCTGGCGCTTGGCGACCTGGCCGACCAGCCGCTCGCCGGTCTTGGAAAAGGCAACGATCGAGGGGGTCGTACGTGCACCCTCTTCATTTGCAATAACTTTGGGCTCTCCGCCCTCTAGAACGGCAACACATGAGTTGGTGGTTCCGAGGTCAATACCGATGATCTTTGCCATAGTTGGCTCCTACATCCGATGAAATGCTGACATTGATAAGATGCATGATTGAGTGAGATAGTGTCAACTTTTCTTGATTATGGATCTGTAAGCTATCTGGCGCAGAGAAAGGTCAGGGCTTCCAGGATCGGCTCTTGAGAAAGGTGCTCTTCACCTGAAGAAACCATGTCTATCTATAATTTAATCAATAACATAATTGGATAGAGTTGAGCTTAGATGGTTATTTACTGAGCCTATGCTTCAAGACCTGGCGATCGCCGGTCTGTTGATTGGATTGCGTGTTTCCGGCTCACCTAGACAGAAAACAAAAGCGCTGAATCCGGGCTTTGACAAAGGAGGGGTAGTTGAGCGAGTCTAAGCGAAGAAAAGGCGAATATGTCGACTGCTGCTGCTCTCCGACGACAGATCGAACAGGACCTGGAAGGACGCTTCCCGGCGGCGCTTACCTTCGCGCCGCGAACCATCCGCGAGGTAGCGTCGACTGGTATTGATGCGGCCGACGAGCTTCTGGATGGTGGATTGCCAGTAGGGGCGATCAGCGAGATCACAGGGCCAGCCTCTTCCGGGCGGACTACCTTCGTAATGTCGTTCGTGGCACGCCGCACCGCCGAGGGGCGCGTGTGCGCATGGGTGGATGTCCATGACGCGCTTGATCCGGAGTCAGCGACTGCGAACGGCGTGAACCTGCGGCAATTGCTTTGGGTCCGCTGCCGGGATTCAGCCCAGAATGTTGCAAACAGGAGCCGACCATGGACGCGGCTGGACCAAGCTCTCAGTAGCACCGACCTCCTGCTGCAGGCGGGAGGGTTCGCTGCCATCGTGCTTGATCTGGCCGACACGTTGCCTGAGCACGCGAACCGGATCCCATTGGCCACCTGGTTCCGCTTTCGCCAGGCAGCCGACCGCACACGATGCAGTCTTCTGGTGCTGGGCAAGGCTGCGTATGCGCAGTCGAGTGCAGCCTTGGCGGTGGAGTGTGCGCCATTACGTGTAGAGCCAGCCGGAGGCACAGTTCTTCGCGGCTTCACTTACGAGATCCGCCGGGGACGCCAGCGCTCTGCCGAAGTCAATGTGAGTCGCATGCACGGCGTTCGGAAGCCACCAGTTTCTACCTGGTCAGCAGGTGCAGCCTGGGAAGCGAAGAAACGCGCATGAGCACACTGTATGCGTGTGTGCGCGCTGGAGAATTTCCTGCGCAGGCATTGCTGCGCCTTCGGCCCGACTTGCAGAGCGAGCCGGTGGTTGTGCTTGAAGGCCGAGCACCGCACGAGTTTGTCTGCGCCATGAACACACATGCCTTCCGACGCGGCGCGACGTTAGGCATGATGCGGCTGGATGCTGAGGGCATCGCGGGGTTACGGATACTTGGGCGGTCTGCGGAGACGGAAGCGACAGCCCGAACTGTACTGCTGGAATACGCTGCTAGATTCGCGCCACGTATTGAGGAAGCGAGCGAGGGGACAGCATGTGGGTTTGTGCTCGATATCGCGGGCACGGAACGGCTGTTCGGGCCACCTGCGAAGTTGGCTGAGCGGCTTCGGGTGGAACTGGCGGCGGCAGGATTTCGCGTTTCGATCGCTGTAAGCGTGAACTACGACACGGCACGGATGAAGGCGGCGGCAACGCGGGGGGTGAGCATCGTTCCTGAAGGCGCGGAAGCAGTGGCGCTCGCCAAGCTGCCGATTTCCGCATTGAATTTGAAAGAAGAGCATCTCGATACGTTTGCGATCTGGGGCATTCGAACACTTGGCGAACTTGCTGCACTACCTGAAGTTGAGTTGATTTCGCGCCTTGGGCAGCAGGCGCGGAGATGGCGTGACGCGGCACTAGGCGAGCTTCCGCACATGTTTCAGCCCCTCGAGCCAGTGTTCACACTGAAAGAATTTTGTGCATTCGAGACGCCGGTCGAACAAATAGATTCGCTGCTATTTATTGGCGCACGGATGATCGATAGCCTGGTTGCGCGCGCTACGGATCGTGCGCTATCGCTGGCTCAGCTGACCGCACACATGAAACTTGAGGGCGGCTCGGTTCATGAGCGCGTGCTGCGTCCGGCGATTCCCTCGACGGATCGGAAATTTCTTTTGAAACTGCTGCAACTGGAGATTGCGGCACATCCGCCACAGGCTGCTGTGCATTCCTTCGAGCTGAGTGCGGAGGCAGGCCACTGCAGCACGATGCAGCTGGGACTGTTCACGCCGCAGACGCCGGAGCCCTCGCGCCTTGATGTAACGCTGGCTCGCATCAAGGCGATTGTTGGTGAGGATCGCGTGGGAGCGCCGATGCTGGAAGACACGCATCGGCCGGGGAGCTTTCGTGTTGGCGCACTGGCCGCTGAAGGCAGTGTCTGCGATGAGCCTCAGACGCAGCGCATGGTGTTGCGTCGCATGCGGCCTCCGTTGCCGGTGCGCGTGACAATGCGGGATTTTCAGCCAACTGCGTTTCGCGATGGCGTAAGCCTGTTTGAAATCACAGTCGCGTATGGCCCATGGCGGACGAGCGGCTGCTGGTGGTCGGCTGGCGAGTGGAACCTTGAAGAATGGGACGTGTTGGCCGAGCGCAGTGATGGGTTAAGTATCGCCTGTCTGCTTGTGTGCGATCAGGCGCGCAACCAATGGCAATTGGAAGCTGTGTATGACTGAGAGCATCTCAAGTAAATGCAGCAGTCAAGGAAGCAGCGAGTATGTTGAACTGCATGCTGCCAGTGCTTTCAGTTTTCTAGCTGGTGCGTCGCAGCCTGATGCGCTGATTGAACACGCAGCAGAGCTTGGGATGAGGGCGATGGCCCTGGCTGATCGCAACGGATTGTATGGCGTGGCGCGGTTTCACACGTCTGCGAAGAGACAAGGACTCAAGGCGCACATCGGTGCGGAGATTGCGATCACATCGTTTGGGAACAGGCTTACTCCCGCTTCATGGCTGCCGCATCAGATGCCTGATGAGCCGCCGCGCATTGTATTGCTATGTGCGTCACAGACGGGATATCAGAACCTGTGCCAGCTCATTACGCGATTCAAGATGCGCGAGAGTACCAAGGCAGAAGGTGCAGCAACGCTCGGGGATCTGGAAGAGTTTTCTCACGGGCTGATCTGCCTGACTGGTGGCGACGAGGGGCCTCTGGCCTCTGGTCTGGCATCAGGTGGAGAAGCGGAAGCACGTAAGCGCCTCCAACGGCTCGCAGGCATCTACGGCAATCGGAATATTTATGTTGAATTGCAGCGGCATCAACTCCGTGACGAGGAGTGCCGCACCCAGGCTCTGGTGAATCTGGCATCATCGTTGCGGCTACCAGTGATTGCAACGAATGGCGTGCGCTATGCAACCAGGCAGGATCGCGAACTACAGGATGTCTTCACCGCGATTCGCCATGGCACGACGTTGGATGGTGCGGGCCGGTTGCTTAACGTAAACTCTGCTCGCTCACTGCGCAGCGCGCGGGATATGGCGACACTGTTTCGGGATATTCCGGAGGCAATTGCCAATACGCGCATCGTGAGCGATCGCCTGGAGTTCGCCCTTGATAATCTTGGTTACGAATTCCCACAATATCCACTACCCAGCGGCGAAACGATGGACAGCTTTCTTGCCAAACGGGTGGAGGAAGGGGTGCGTAAACGCTACGGCACTCCGGCCAAGCGGCACCTACTAGATAAGGCGCGCGCGCAGGTGCGGCATGAATTGGCACTGATTGAGAAGCTTGGCTTCGCTGGATATTTTCTGATTGTGTGGGACATCATTCGCTACTGCCAATGGAACGGATTTCTTGTGCAGGGGCGGGGTTCGGCGGCAAACTCCGCTGTGTGCTATTCGCTTGAGATCACAGCAGTCGACCCAGTGGGGATGGAGTTGTTGTTCGAGCGATTCCTCAGTGAGAATCGCGGGGAATGGCCAGACATAGATCTCGATTTGCCTTCGGGCGATCATCGTGAGCAGATAATTCAGTATGTCTATGAGCGCTACGGTGCGCTTGGCTCGGCGATGACGGCTAACGTCATCAGCTATCGGAGCCGATCTGCTGCGCGCGAGGTGGGAAAGGCGCTTGGTTTCGAGGAGGAGCAGATTACTCGGCTCTCTGGGCTGGTGGGGCATTGGGAATGGCGCGGTGTGAACGACACCATGGCCAAACACTTTGCGCAGGCCGGCTTCGATGTGAATCATCCGCGCATTGCTCACTATCTTGGCCTGTGCATGCGCATGCAGGATCTGCCTCGGCATCTCGGTCAGCACTCCGGCGGCATGGTTATTTGCGCAGGGATGCTGAATCGCGTTGTACCGATTGAGCGTGCTTCGATGCCCGGCCGCACGGTGGTGCAGTGGGATAAGGAAGACTGCGCAGACCTTGGACTGATCAAGGTAGATTTGCTGGGCCTGGGGATGATGGCGGTACTTAAAGATTCAATCGAATTGATCCCAAGACATTACGGCAAACATGTAGATCTCGGCGCGCTGCCAGAGGACCCACTGGTCTACGAGACGTTGTGCAAGGCCGATACGGTGGGTATGTTTCAGGTGGAGAGTCGTGCGCAGATGGCATCTATTCCCCACAATGCGCCGACGCGATTTTATGACCTGGTGGTTCAGGTCGCGATTATCCGGCCAGGGCCCATTGTGGGCAAGATGATGCACCCTTATATGCGACGCAGGCAGAAGAAGGAGGAAGTGAGCTATCCTCATCCATCGCTGGAGCCAGTGCTGAAGCGCACTTTGGGCGTGCCTCTGTTTCAAGAGCAGTTGTTACGCATGGCGATGGTGGTGGCGAATTTCACTGGAGCAGAGGCTGAGGAATTACGTCGTGCAGTGGGGATGCGGCGCTCGATGCAGCGGATGAGAGACCTGGAAGGAAGGCTGCGCGCGGGGATGACGCAGAACGGCATCGGGAAGGAAGCGCAGGACAACATTGTGCAGGGAATCAGTTCGTTTGCGATGTATGGATTTCCTGAGTCACACGCAGCCAGCTTTGCGCTGATTGCTTATGCTTCAGCCTTTTTGAAGGTACATTTTCTGGCGGCGTTTACGTGCGGACTGCTTAACAATCAGCCCATGGGATTTTATTCGCCAGCAGTGCTGATCAAGGATGCGCAGCGCCATGGGCTTCGAGTGCGACCCATTGATTTGCAACGCTCCGAATGGCTGTGCGCGCTGGAGGATGAGACCGACGGATCGCTGTCGCTGCGGTTGGGTCTGAACTATGCGAAGGGGCTTCGACAAGCCACGGCTGAAGCGCTGGTCACTGAGCGGATGCAGAATGGGCTATTTCAATCGGTTGATGATTTGACGTTGCGGCTTCCGGCGATGAATCGCAAGGAACTGGTTGGCCTGGCGCGCATTGGGGCGATGAATTCTTTGGGTGACGTGGAGCATCGGCGCGATGCACTCTGGCAGGTTGAGCAGGCCGGTCGTCCAGTCGGGCCACTTCTACGCGGCACAGCAAGCGATCGAGAGGGACAACGGGCGCCGCTGAAGAAAATGACAACGGACGAGCGGCTTGCGGCCGACTACGCGGGAACGGGGCTGACAACTGGGCCGCATCCTCTTGCCTATCAGCGGGAGGGGTTGCGCAGAGATGGAATGCTTTCGGCCGATGACCTGACGCGCTGCGCGAACCATCAGTATGTGCGCGTGGTGGGTTGTGTGATTGCGCGCCAGCGTCCTGGGACTGCGAAGGGATTCGTGTTTCTCTCCATGGAGGACGAAACGGGAATTACAAATGTGATTCTGACACCCGACGTGTTCGAACAGAACCGCGTGGTTGCTACAAGGAGCCGCTTTCTGCTGGTTGAAGGTCCTCTGCAACAACAGGACGGTGTGATTCATGTGAAAGCCCAGCGATTGACGCAGATGCACATTACGAGTGCGGACATGCGGTCGCACGATTTTCATTAATGCTGTGAATGCTCATTCTGCGAGCAACATGGCTTTCTGCCGTTCCCGGTATAGCGACCGACCCTGCTGCAAGGCGCTCCTGTCAAGAGAGAGAAAGCGCGCGCTTTTCACGAGGCTGCTCAAAGCGGAATCGACGTGGGCCTGAGGGAGTACGCCGGTAATCTCCAATAACGCGCCGAGCATCAACATATTTGTAATGCGGGAATCCCCGAGTTCATCGGCCAGGTGAGTGAAGGGCAATGCAAGAGAGTGGATATCGTTCTGCAAGCACTCTTGAGGGACGGCATCGCCGTTGTAGAGAATCCAACCACCGGGGCGAACGGTCGCAGAGAACTTCCGCAGTGAAGGTTCATTCATGGCAATGAGCACATTCGGTGAGGAGACCATGGGAGAATCGATGGGCGAATGTGACAACCGAACATGACAGTTGGAGGTTCCAGAACGCATCTCTGGTCCGTAAGAAGGCAGCCATGAGACTTCGAGCCCAGCATTCAATCCAGCCTCGGCCAAAACTTCGCCGAGCAACAAAACGCCTTGGCCACCGAACCCGGCGACACGAATGTGGAGATCGACTACTGAAGGAACACCGGGGATTTCGCCCGCCAGTTGCACAGTATCGGCAATCTCGAGGAGTGCCGGGATCTCAGACAGTGCAGGCTTTGGCAGATCGACATTTCGTGGTTCGACTTCTTTGGTGCGATCGCAAAATACGCCAAGAGGATAGGTCCGTTCCATCACATCACGGACCCAATGCTGCGCCTCGACGGGAGTCATCTTCCAGATGGTTGGGCAGGGGGAGAGGATTTCAATGAGCGAGAAGCCGAGGCCCCGCACCTGGTTCTCAACTGCGCGACGAATCGCGCGCGCAGCCTGTGCGATCTGTTTGTTGTTACCGAGCCCAACGCGCTCGATATAGACCGGAGCAGCGAGCGTGGACAGCAACTCGCTGACGCGGAGTGGATAACCTTCATTGGCTGCACTGCGGCCATTGGGCGTAGTGGTACTTCGCTGTCCTATCAAGGTGGTTGGCCCGGCCTGACCACCCGTCATGCTGTAAGTAGCGTTGTTGACAAAGATAGCGGTTATGTTTTCGCCGCGATTGGCAGCATGAAGAATCTCCGCAGACCCGATCGCGGACAGGTCGCCATCGCCCTGATAGCTCACAACTATGCTGTGGGGCCGGCTTCTCTTGACTGCGGTAGCCACGGCGGGAGCGCGGCCATGCGCCGCTTGTACATTGCCCACGTCGAAGTAGTAGTAACCGAACACCGAACAGCCAACTGGGTTGATGAGGATAGTACGGTCCTGGATTCCGAGGTCATCAATGGCGCTGGCCAGCATCTTGCTGATGTTGCCGTGCCCGCATCCGGGGCAATAGTGCGTCTGGTGCTGCAATTCGCCTTTGCGGTCGTATTGGTCATAAAACGCGTCTGCTTTGCACTGCGCGATATCGTAATCAGCGAGGACTTCGTTAGACATGAGCCACGTGCTCCGTTTCACGCGCTCTTGGCGCGAGAAAATTACTGGCCAGCTCGCGGACTAGCCTCATAACCTCTTCGTGAGAGGGAACATTTCCGCCACCGCGACCAAGGAATTCGACCGGCCGGGCACCGTTCAGTGCGAGGCGCACGTCATCGACCATCTGCCCGTTGCTCATCTCCACTGCAGCAAAAACTCGTGCGTGATTGACCAGATTGCGGATCTTCGAAGACGGAAATGGGTACAGAGTGATTGGCCGAAGCACACCGACAGGAATCCCTTCGGCGCGAGCTTCAGCAGTAACAGCTTTAAGAATGCGCCCTACGATTCCATAGCCAACAAGCACAATCTCCGCATCGTCGGTTCGCCACTCCTCGGCGCGTGCTTCCCGTTGGTCCGCGATTCGATATTTCGCTTCGAGCGCGCGACTATGGCCCTCCATCTCATCGCAATCCAGGTGCAGCGAATTGATGAGATTGCCACGGGCGGCGGCTGTGCCTGCGACAGCCCATCGAGGCAGGTACGGTTCCGTCGCTTCCGATGGGAACTCGACCGGCTCCATCATTTGTCCGATAAAGCCGTCGGCAAGCAAGACAACGGGGTTGCGATAACGGTCAGCGAGTTCAAAGGCGAGCGCTGTCAGGTCGACCATCTCCTGCACTGAATGCGGCGCCAAAACGATGGTGCGGTAGTTTCCATGACCGCCCCCCTTGACAACCTGGTTGTAGTCGCTCTGCTCCGCGGCAATGTTACCCAGGCCAGGTCCGCTGCGGGTGATGTCTGCGATGACGCACGGCAACTCAGCGCCGGCGAGGTAGCTCATGCCTTCCTGCATCAGGCTCATGCCAGGTCCGCTGGACGCGGTCATGCAGCGCACACCTGCCGCGGCCGCGCCGTAAAGCATGTTGATGGCCGCCACTTCGCTTTCGGCCTGCAAGAACACACCGCCTATTCTCGGCATATAGAGCGCTGCGGTCTCGACTATTTCACTGGCGGGCGTGATGGGATAGCCATAAAATGCGCGACACCCGGAGAGGATGGCGCTCTTCATCAGGGCATCATTGCCCTTCATCAGTTGCTTTCGCATCAGGCTGCTCCTGGGATTGAAATCACGCGTCCCCGGCCATGCGCTGCGGCGGTGCCGCGGAGGCGAAGCACGGTAATGGCTCCCGGCTCAGGGCAGGCTAGAAAGCAGATCCCGCAACCGGAGCATCCGGCGCCTGCGTACATGGCCGTCCGATAGCCGTAGTGATTCAGCCCTTCACTTAAACTGATTACCTTGAAAGCACAGGCCTCGACGCACAATCCGCATCCTTTGCATTCGTCCTCGCTTAGGCGGAGTTGCCCCCGGTCTCGATTCTCCGCATCTGCCATCCTGACCTCCTTTTTCTCGGTATTTAGCTGTTTCTTTCAGCCCAAAGGTCCTTTACAGTGGCTGCGATTCACTCTCAAGGCCCGTACGATGGTGCTACTTCAAACCCGGTCTCGGCAGTGACACGCATCACCTTTTTGCCATCCCGTTTCTATTCATTGTTGGGGATTCTCAGAATTTCGGGACCAAATCATGAATTCTCGTTATGCGCAATCCAAGCAACCACCCGCAATCGATTAGCCTCAAACTCCACGATGCATTCGAATTGCCAGAGGGCGCCGCTCAAACCTACGAGGCGCTGAGTCCATGGGTTGGCGATTCAAGCCAGCCAGCACTGGAAATTCATGCACAACAGCCTCACGAGTTTACAATGGGTCCGTTCGAGGTGCTCACGTCGGAAATGAGTCCGCGAGTAGCACACTGAATGAGAATTCACCCCAAAAGACTGGATAAAGACAATGCAAGCTCCAACACTCCTTGTTATGGCTGCCGGCATGGGCAGCCGCTATGGCGGACTGAAACAGATTGATTCGGTGGGACCTTCGGGAGAAACGATCATCGACTACTCGATCTATGACGCGCTTCGTGCAGGATTTGGCAAGCTCGTATTCGTAATCCGGAAGGACATCGAACAGGCCTTCAAGGAAACAGTCGGTAAACGGTTCGAGAAGCACGCGCCCGTTGAGTATGTTTTCCAGGAACTCAAAAACCTTCCGCCGGGATTTTCGATTCCGGAGGGCCGCACCAAGCCGTGGGGAACCACCCAAGCCGTGCTGATGGCGGCTGATGTCATCCGTGAGCCGTTCGCCGTGATTAATGCCGACGATTTTTACGGGGCGGAAAGCTATCGCGTTCTGGCGGAACACTTGAAGTCTGGCTCGTCAGATTTCAGCATGGTTGGATTTATTCTCCGCAACACGCTTTCCGACTTCGGCTCTGTGGCGCGGGGCGTGTGCCGCGTCGACGATGCCGGCTATCTTCAAACCGTGGAAGAACTGACAAGCATCGTGCGCGACGGCGAGCAAGCAAAGAACACCGATCCATCGGGAAATGTTATGCAGTTGTCAGGAGATGAAGCTGTCTCGATGAACATGTGGGGCTTCACGCCCATGATATTTGATCAGCTTCGCACCGTGTTTCATAAGTTCTTGGAACGGAGCGGCAAAGAACTAAAGACGGAGAGCTATGTTCCAACGGCCGTGAATGAACTGCTGGCGGCGGGTCAGGCGCGCGTCAAGGTATTGCGGTCCGCCGACCCATGGTTTGGAGTTACCTACAAAGAGGACCGGCCGCGTGTTGTGGAGAGTATCAGCCGGCTCGTTGCCGAAGGTCGATATTCCGCGCAACTGTGGCAATGAACAAGGCAGTCGAAGCAGAGCAAGCGGCTTGCCGGTTTCAAATTGCCGGTGAATTCATCAATGCGGCGCCTTACGGATCGGGGCACATCAACGATTCCTATTGCGCTGTTTTTCAAAGGAACGGCTCCGACCGGCGCTATCTTCTGCAGCGCATTAACACGCAGGTATTCAAAGATCCTGTGGCGCTGATGCAGAATATGGAGCGCGTCACATGGCATATTGCAAGCTTCGTCGAAAAGGACCGGGACCACGATCGTTTGGCTCTTACGCTGATCCCGTCGGATGATGGGAGCACGCTGTATGTTGACGAGGTCGGAGGCTGCTGGCGAATGATGCATTTCATTGAGGGCGCGCAAGCGTTGGAGAGGGCTGAGTCGCCACAACAGGCGTTTCAGATCGCCGCCACATTTGGACGGTTCCAGCAGCAGCTTGCGAGCCTCCCTGCGCCCAGGCTGCACGATACGATCCCTGATTTCCACAACACCCCGAAGCGATTCGCGGCGCTCCAAAGTGCAATTGAGTTGGATGTTATGAACCGCGCTCAATTTGCGAAATCTGAAATTGATTTTGCGATGACTCGAAAGG
The DNA here is from genome assembly GCA_025353435.1 of Acidobacteriota bacterium. Taxonomy (GTDB): domain Bacteria; phylum Acidobacteriota; class Terriglobia; order Terriglobales; family Acidobacteriaceae; genus Telmatobacter. Next base: position 20,419 of record JANXQR010000630.1, read on the forward strand.
CAATCGCCTCGGTGCTCCTCGATGCTGGCCTTCCGGAGCGCATCACGCATAACGACACCAAGAGCAGCAACGTTCTGCTGGATGAAGTAACAGGTGAAGGCCTGTGCGTTATCGACCTCGATACGGTAATGCCGGGGTTGGCGCTCTACGATTTTGGCGATATGGTGCGTTCCATGGCCAGTCCTGCCGCGGAGGATGAGCGCGATTTGTCTCTCGTTGGCTTGCAATT
>JANXQR010000160.1 GCA_025353435.1 Acidobacteriota bacterium
ACGGTCAACGGCTCCGCGGCCAACGTAATCGGCAGGCCAAACGGCGCGCAGTTTCTACTCAACATTTCAGCCAATGGTAACAGCTCGACGTCTCGGCTCGAGGGCCATGATGCAGCTGTCTTCCTCCCTGACTTCGACGCGGGAGCACTCGAAACGCTCCTCAGGATCGCTGCTGCGCATGCCAACCGTGGCCTCTGGGCCATCATCCCCAAGCAGGCGGGTTCTATCGAACCGGTCGAACTTGCAACTTACGCTGACGAGCAAGGAACACTCGACGGGAAACCTGTCGTCGTTCACCATCTGGTGGCCACCATCGCCGGCGCCCAAACCGACCTCTTTTCCGGCGGTGAGAATCAGCTGCTTCAAGCTGAACTTCCCCAGCAAGGCTTCGCACTGTTGCGCAAAGGATTTGCACTAACGCCGCCGAAGAAGCCGATTGCGCCACCGGAATAACGCGGGTTCAAGTCCCAATCGCCGTGCATAACAGATGTCGTACCATGAGCTCACCGTACCGTGACCAAAATCCCGCCAATCCTAGTTTGCTTGCCGGGCCTCGATGGGACTGGGACTCTCTTCGATGATTTCCTCGCCGAGCTGTCTCCCGGCTGGGATCGCATCGTCGTTCGATACCCACCTGATCGGAGCTCTTACGACGATCTCGTGCCGATTGTCCAAGCCGCCATGCCGGAATGGCCAAGGGTGATTTTGATCGCCGAGTCATTTTCAACGCCAATCGCCATCCGGGTCGCCGCATCGGCTGAAGGCAATCTCAAAGGACTGGTTCTTTGCGCAGGATTTGCATCGAGCCCGCTTCGCGGAATCAGACGTTTCATCGCCTCGAATTTCGCGCCGCTCATGTTCAAGCGGGAACTCAATGAATCGGCTGCGAAGTTATTTCTAGCTGGATCCGATGCACCGAAGGACTTGATCGGCGCCGTGCGTGAGGCCGTGAAAACCGTGCCTCCAGAGGTGCTCGCCAGACGGTTGGAGCAGGTTCTTTCCTGCGACGTCCGCGAAGACCTGCCCAATATCTACATGCCGATTCTCTGCGTCAGTGCGAAGCGCGATCGACTAGTGGGTGCAGCGTGCTCGGCAGAAATCCTTCGCCTTAGCCAAGACGCCAGTCTTGTAGAAATCGACGGCCCTCACCTCATCCTTCAGCGGGAGCCGCGCCAGTGTGCCGAGGTCGTAGCCGATTTCGTCCATGATCTCTGACATCCTGTGTCGGCAACCCTACTTGAACAAGCTCAGGTCGATCGAGTCGGCCATGGCGGAATAGCCGGCACCCTTGGGATGAAGATGGTCGCCGCTGTCGTACGCGGGCAGAAACTGAAGCGGCTGCGCAGGATCGCTGGTCGCTTTGTCGAAGTCGATCACCCCGTCGAACACTCCGCTGGTGCGGATCCAGGTATTCACGTCCTCGCGAATCTTTTCGCCCTTCTCCGTAAAGTAGCCTGCACCCTTGTAAGGAACGAGCGTTGCGCCGAAGACTTTCACGCCCTGCTCGTGTGACCGCGCCACGATCTGCGAAAGCCCCTGCTCCAGGTCTTCGGCCGTCAACTTGTAGTCCGGCTCGTTCGGATTGTGAAGGTGGCCAATGTCGTTGATGCTTTCCAACACAATTACGTATTTCACGCCCGGCTGGGCCAGCACATCGCGGTCAAAGCGGGCCAGCGCGTTCGCGCCCACACAATGGATCAAAACGCAGTTGCCCCCGATGCCTTGATTCAACACCGAAAGATGAGCCGTCGATGGGTCGTTGTGCAGTCGGACCGCAAGGTAGTCGGGCCAGCGCTCGTTCTTGTTCTCGGCGGCATAAGCCCCGTCGGTGATCGAGTCGCCAAATGCCACTACGGCCGCTGCATGCACATCCACCGCCCGAACATCCACACCCTTCAGAAAGAACCACGACGGCGTGATCTTGGCCGAAGTTAGGTCCGGCGCGGACGCTTCGTTGCCGGTCTGAATGTAGTTGTCCTGGTCTGCTCCGCTGTGCACCGACACGTCGCTGACCTGTTGCAAGGGCAGGAAAAAGCTGATGGCGAGATCAGCAAAGGCAGGTGTATCCATCGTCACCGGATCGCTAACGGCGAGTGCCCCAATGGGTACCACAATCGATGGGCTGCCGCCGAACTTCAGGTTGTGCAGCGAACCGGGCTGGATGCTGCTGCCTCCGGCGCTGAGGGCAACCGTGGCCGCGTCGATGCGCAGCGGCTCTGTGCCAAATTCATTGGTAAAGCGAATACGCAGCTCTTTGCCCGCAATCGACGTATGCACAATTTCGCGCAGCGTCGAGTCGACCAGGGTGGGAATGGTGTGCCAAGGATCGCCGTCGAAAGGTGACGTCGCCCAAGTCCCCACCCATGCCTCAGAAGTTGAAGCGGCAGGCGCGGAGCCGGAAGTGGTTTGCGAAACCACGCGAGCAGGCATCACTGCGAAAATGCAGAAAAGGGCCAAAAGTGGCGCGCCGTGGGCAGTCCCCACAACAGTAAAACGGCAATTAAGTCTCATGCGAGAAAAACTCCTGAGAGGACGTGATTTGTAACGGCTCGCGAGATGCCGTTCGAATTGTGCAGCTTGTGTGAACGAATCTCAGGCGAAGCATCCCGACGCGAAATCGATCATACGCTGTGCAAGCAGCCGTGACCGGCCTTCATACCGCTCTTCCCGCCGCCACCCCTGATGCCCACGCCCACTGGAAGTTGAACCCGCCCAGGTGTCCGGTCACGCCCACCGCTTCTCCAATGAAGAACAGCCCAGGCACCCTCCGCGCTTCCATGGTGCGTGCATTTAAATCGTCCGTGTTTACCCCGCCCGCGGTGACCTCTGCCTTTTCGAAACCCTCGGTACCCACCGGGTGAAACTCCCACGCCCGCAGCCGTTTCTCCAGTTTTTCCAGAGCCGCATTCGACCAGCCGCCAGACGCGCCAGCCTCCGCCAGATGGTCTGCCATCCGCTGCGGCAAAACCGCCCGCAGCGCCTGCTTCAGCGCCGTTTCATCACGCCGTGCTTTCGGATCCATGAGAGATTCCAGCAGCTTCGCACCGCCGGCCAGACCAGGCGCAAAATTCACCACGAACGGCTGCCCAGCCTGCCAATAGGCCGACGTCTGCAACACCGCAGGCCCACTCAACCCGCGATGTGTCACCAGCATCTTTTCCCGAAATTGCGGATTCCCACGCGCCCCTTTTTTCCCTCCACCCGCCGTCGCCACTACCTCTGTAGAAACCCCGGCCAACTCCGTCCAGCGCGCTTCGTCACCCCCAAGAATCAGCGGCACCAGCGCCGGACGCGGCTCAATCACGCGCAATCCGAACTGCCGCGCCAGTTCATAGCCCAGCCCTGTCGCGCCCATCTTCGGAATCGACAACCCGCCGGTCGCGACCACCAATGCGTCCGCCTTCAACTCCCCAGCAGAGGAAGAAACGCAAAATCCACCGGAGTTGGCCACCTTGATCCCGCGCGCGTTCAGCAACAGCTCAAACGTCCCCGTTCCGACCGCGCACTCCGCCAGCAGCATGTCGAGAATCGCGCGCGCGCTGTGATCGCAAAACAGTTGCCCCAGCGTCTTCTCATGCCAGGGAATCCGATATCGATCCACCAACTCCAGAAAATGCTGCGGCTCATATAGGGCCAGCGCTGACTTCGCGAAATGCGGGTTCGCAGACAGGAACCGGTCCGGCGCGCAGTGAATATTAGTGAAGTTGCAGCGCCCGCCGCCCGAAATGAGGATCTTGCGCCCTGGCTGCGCATTGTGGTCGAGAAGAGCCACGCTTCGCCCGCGCTGCACAGCCACCGCAGCGCACATGAGGCCAGCCGCACCCGCGCCGAGCACTACCACATCGAATTTGCGGGGATCTCCGTGCATCGACCTCGTTCAGAATAGCTGCCTACGCGCGACATCGCGTCACTCCCGTTTTGCATCCAAGCGCATTGGGTGCCGTTCAAGGATGCGTGTCAGGACGCCTGCCTTGCTCCCCACTCTTCGGAACGCAAACCGAACAGGAGAATCTGAATGAAGCGCGCAATCTTTGCAATGACCGCGTTGGGTCTGGCAGCATTCTTGATTTCAATGGCGCCTGACATCAAGCGTTACTGGCGAATCAGAACGATGTAGCCTGAATTTCAGAAGCTCCCATTCGGCGGTATCTCCGCTGCCGGCCCGGAATAGCGCCGTCTCACGCGCTGGCTTCGAAGAAATTCCCCAACCCGGCCCGATGCGCATGCGCCACCATCGTCTCCTGAATCTCCAACGCCAGCGCCAGTGCATCGCGTCCCTGCCGCGCCGTCACAAGCGGCTCTCGGCGGGTCCGCACCGACTCCAGAAACGATTCAATCTCCAGCCGCAGCGGCTCTCCCGGTACAATCTCCGGCTTGGCGAACGACAGGCCAGGATTCGGCGATCCACCCGCCGCCGCAAGCTTTGCGAGCAGCGCTGGATCCACTTTTCCTGAAGCAATCAAGGCCGCAATCTCCGGTGGCAGATTCCCCGGCACGCCGGAATCCAGCTTGATCACCAGCAGATCGCGCCGTGCATAATCGATCGACACATACTGTCGCGGCTCGAAGAATCGCAGCTTCCGCACCAGTTCGGTCGACACGCGCGACGCTGTAAAATTAGCCACGCAGCCCGACTCGAACTCCACGCGCACATTTGCGATGTCTACCTTCGGCGACAGAATCGGCAGCCCCACGGCGCGCACCTCGCGCACGGGCGAATGCGCAAATGTGAGCACGATATCCAGATCGTGGATCATCAGGTCCAGCACCACATCCACATCCAGCGATCGCGGCGTGAACACCGATAACCGATGAGCCTCAAAGAACATCGGCCTGCGAATCCTTGGCTGAATCGCCAGCACCGCAGGATTGAACCGCTCAAGATGTCCCGGCTGAAGAATGCGCCCGTTCTGTTCAGCGAGCGCCACCAACTCATCCGCCTCGGGCAAAGTAGCGGCCAGCGGCTTCTCCACCAGCACATCCAGACCAGCCTCCAGCAACTGGGCGGCAACGGCATGATGGTGCACGGTGGGCACGGCAACTGACGCTGCGTTGAGCCGCAAATCCGCACGCAGCAACTCCTCAACACTCGTAAAAACAGGGATTCCGTATTGCGCTTCGGCTTCGGCGGCCCGGCCCGAGTCAGGCTCAAGCGCGGCCACAAGTTCAACTCCAGCGCCAGCCGTCTCCAACTCGCGATAGACGCGAAGATGGTTGCGGCCAAACGCTCCTGCCCCCGCAACCGCGACGCGCAAGCTTAAGCCGCCATCCTTTGCCCGGCTGTCTATTTGCCCGCCCCTTTGCCTTCAACGGCCTTCAGGCAGCGGCCATAAAGCTCCAGCAACTCCGCAACGTGATCGTCAGGCTTGGCGCCGCCAGTAGCAATAAATCCCGTCGACGAGGTACCGGTTCGTCCCACATTGGCCACACCAGCCACAAACTTCAACAGATCGAGTGCGATATCTTCATTGCGCCTGGCCCCGAGGCCTGCAGTATTCATAGCGTCCATTTCTCAAAGCTCTCCGAAGCCGATGCTAGCAGAATCCCCGCCGCCCCCGCATGGCCGCGCCTCTCCGACCCTCAGTCCTTTAGTCCCTCACGGGACTCGGTTTCGTTCGACCACAATGGCAAACCACACTTCTTGCACTCTTCATGGAGTCTTCCGAAGACGTGTCCGCATCGTGGGCATTCCCACTTGTACAGCGACCATTCGCAAAACCCGGCAGTAAGCGCGAATGCGACTTCAACAACGACCGGTGCTTCGCGCAATACCGTCGGGATTGATGCAAACCGAAGTAGAAGTTCAAGTGCGGGGATCATTACGAAGGGGCCGCAGATAAACGCCACAACCGCGTAAAAACGGATTCTGCGCAGACGCCTCAAACCTCTCCACGCCGCCGCGTATGTTTCTTCCACCCTAAGTCCTACTTTTGTATGAATTGAGGACCAGTATAGGCGTATCTCGAGTTCGAGTCCGTGTGGAGGCCGATTCCGAAATAGCCCGCTTTTCGTCCGCCATCGCTCCCCACCTGGCAGAGCCGATCGAAGAACTCAGGGAAGTTGATAGTCCCTCAGTCCCTTAGCCCCTAACGCTACGCCACCCCCACGCGCTACCCTTGAATCATGCAGACAACTTACATCGGGATGGGTGCCAACATCCCCAGTCCCATCGGTCTGCCTGAAGCCACACTTGCTGCCGCAGCCGATCGCCTCTCCTCCATTGGCCGCGTCATTTGCCGCTCGACTCTCTACTCCACCAAGCCAGTTGGATTCGCCGATCAGCCTCGTTTCGTCAACGCCGTCATCGCCCTTGAAACTAGCCTTTCCCCTGGCACACTCATCGACGCTCTCCTCGACATCGAGCGCGTGTTTGGCCGCGACCGCTCAACCGGCATTCAGAACGGCCCCCGCACTCTCGACCTCGACATCCTGCTCTTCGGAACCCTCGTCCTTCACCAGTCCAATCTCGACATTCCCCACCCTCGTCTCGCCGAGCGAGCCTTCGTTCTCGTCCCACTTCAGGAGGTTGCACCCCAATTGGTTGTCGTCCCCCGTCAGCGCACCGTGACACAATTGCTACAAGACTTGCGCAACGGGCCCCGCGATGCGAAAGATGAAGTCATTCCCCTCCAAAGCGATCTTTGGTGCGCTGGCCCTTGTGGCCACGGCGACTTCGTTCCTCGGCGCCCAGGCCCCACTGACCCTGACCGTTGAAGACGCGGCTGGCGCGGCACTTTCGGCCGCGGTCGTCACCGACTCGGCGGGCCGTTCTCTGGGCCTCACCAGTGCTCAAGGCCGCATTTCTGTTGCGTGTATCGTTCCCTGCCAACTTCACGTGGAAGCTCCGGGCTTCGCGGCAATGTCGCTGGCTCTCAGCGCAGACACCACAATCCTTCTCGAACCTGCCGCCGTTCCAGAGCAGGTGACGGTCACGGCCTATCGAACCCCGTTAGGTGAGCTCGAAAGCCCTGTCACGACACGCGTCCTCAGCCAATCCGAATTGCAAACCGCAGCGGCCATCACCATGGACGGCCAGATCCGCCAGCTCCCCGGCGTCGAACTTTTCCGCCGCTCCAGCGCCCTGATAGCCAACCCCACTTCACAGGGAATCAGCCTTCGCGCCTTGGGCTCAACCTCGGCCAGCCGCACCCTCGTCACTCTCGATGATGTGCCCCTCAACGACCCCGTGGGCGATTGGATCCACTGGGACGAAGAGCCCGAGCTTGCCGTCCACAGCGTCGAACTCGTCCGCGGCGGTGCCAGCGATCTCTACGGCTCCAGCGCTATCGGCGGCGTGGTAAGCGTGCACCTCGCGCGCCCCGCATCAACACTCGCTGAAGTTCGCTCCAGTTACGGCGGCTTGGGAACGTTCGACGAGAGCCTGCTCGCCCAGACCAAGCGCGGCCCCTGGGGAGGACTTGTCGCCGCCGGCGACTTGGGCACGGACGGCTTCATTCAGGAAGCTCCGTGGCAGCGCGGTCCCGTCGATTCTGTCTCCAATGTTCACGCCCAGAATGGCCTGCTGCTGCTTGAGCACGATCGCGAACCTTTGCGCCTATTTGCACGCTTCGGCGGCTTAAATGAGAACCGCGCCAACGGCACGTCCTTCCAGAAAAATGGAACACGGCTTTGGCGCTATGCTACCGGCGCGGACTGGCAAGGGCCGCACGATGCAACGGCAGTGATCCGGATCTACGGTTCAACCGAGCGCTACCACCAGACGTTTTCCTCCATCCTCAACGCGCCCAATGCGGCCAACCCGGGCTGCTCTTTTCGCTGCGGAGAAGCCCCGTCCCGGTTCGCCGTCATCCCCGACAATGAACTCGGCGCCGCCGCTCATTGGAACCAACCTCTCACTCTCGGCCTGCTCCTGATCGCAGGTGCCGACGTCCACGACGTTCGCGTCTGGGACCGGGAACAGACATTCGGAACGACGGCAGCACTCACCAACCTCAGCGTTCACCAGCGCGACTCCGGCCTCTACGCCGAACTCATGTGGGTTCGCAACGAGTGGACCCTCACTGCCTCAGCCCGCGAAGACTGGTTTCAGAATTACGATGGTCGCCAGTTGCAGTTCACTGGGTCAACCGGGACGCCAACTGTCGCGCAGCCACCGCCGTTCGATCAGCAGGTTTTCGATCCCCGCCTCGGCATCGCGCGGAAGCTCGGCGCTCACTGGGCGCTCTCGGCGTCGGGATTTCGGGCGTTCCGCGCGCCCAGCCCCAGTGAGCTCTACCGCTCCACGCAGGTCGGCAATCAGCTCACCAAGCCCAACGGCTTGCTGCGCAGCGAACGCGCCACAGGTTGGGAGACTGGCATCGCCTCCGAGCGCAGTTGGGGAACCGTGCGCGCCAGCTGGTTTGACACCCAGGTCAATCGACCCATCACCGCCGTCACCCTCAACGCCAAGTCGTCGCCTATTCTGCTCATCCGTGAGAACTTGGGCCAGATTGAGAGCCGCGGCGTTTCCGTGGATTTTGAAATCGCCGCGCGCAGCTGGCTCGCCGTTGATGGGGGCTATCAGTTCGCGCACGCCACTGTTACGCGCGGATCTCAGGATCTCGGCAACTGGATCCCCGCGGTTGCCCGCAACATGGGCACGCTGAACCTGCGAGCCTTCCGCCCGCGTCTCGGCACGCTCAGCCTGCAGAGCCGCATCAGTGGCCATCAGTTCGACGACGACGCCAACGCCAACCTGCTCCACGGCTACTTCCGCCTTGACGCCTTTGCCTCGCACAGCCTCGGCAAGCACATTGAGCTCTTCGCCGCCGGCGAAAACCTTCTCGACCGCACCATCGAAGTATCCAAGACGCCGACAACCACTCTCGGCACACGTCGGGGCGCACGCGCCGGCATTCAGCTCAAGTTCGATAAGAACGGAAGATAAAGTTGGACTGGATTACGCCTGCCACGGGTCGGGCCCGTTCTCTGCACCAACGAGCGAAAGCTTGACACAATCGGTCAGCGGGATGCTTTGGTCGGCGGCCAGTCCGGGGAGGGATGGATGGGACGAATGGGGCCGGGGCCAGACGGCTCAATCAGACGGTTAATAGTCATAAGGGGCCTCCTTCCCAGGACTCCATTATAGTTCCGTTCGTCAACAGCTGCACAAATTTGAGCGTCTCAAACGGCCTTGTGTTCCCGGCGCAGCGTGGCAGCCAACTCATCCGTCAACTCGTCCTGATGACTCGCCTCATACTCCAGAAAACCGGGGCCTGCGCTGTCGATCAAAAGCTCCAACTCGCGAGTGAACCCATTCCATGATTCCTCCAACTCATCTTCACGAATCTTTCCGCGTTTTACCTGCGCTGAAAAGAACTCCACCTTGTTGGCAGTCGAATGGAAACGCATGGCAATTTGAAACCATCGAAACTGCTTCTCGCCGCTTCCTTCCGCCAGGGAATAAAGGGTTAGAAGGGTAGCCGCCGTGGTAAGGCTGCCCCAGATCCAGTTGAGCTTGGCCTGATTCATTCCCGGCAGCACCCCTGACATAAGGGAGACCGCAAGCGTAATAAACACCGACCACCGCACCCATTTTTCCAGTCGGATGGCCTCACGCGTGAGTCGTCTGCATACCAGTTCGTTGTAGCGAAACCGGGTATAGAGATCAAATAACCGGGGTTCGTATTCTACGAACAGGTGCGCCGCCAAACCTTCTGAGCCAGGGAGGGCAGCCTTGATATTTGGGTCCGTTGCTCCCGATTCGCCCATGGCAAGTCCTCTCCTAACGCGGTTTGCGGATTGCAAATGCTCTCGCCGGACAATAACACGAGTTGACTCCGATCGTCCGGGTAGAATCGCAACGTGGCCCTCACCTTCAACCAACTCAATACCATCACCGAAGGCGGCCGCCGAGCCCAGCTTCATCTGTCCCATCAGACCGTCGAAACTCCCGTTTTCATGCCCGTAGGCACTGCGGGCACCGTCAAGGCCGTCCCCCAGGACACGCTGGAATCCCTCGACGCCCAGATCATCCTCGGCAACACCTACCATCTGTATTTGCGCCCGGGGCATGAGGTGATTCGGCGGCTGGGGGGGCTGCACCGCTTCATCAGTTGGCCAAGGGCTATGCTCACGGATTCAGGGGGGTTCCAGGTATTTTCGCTGAGCCAATTGCGCAAGGTTTCTGATGAAGGAGTGCGATTTCGGTCTCACCTGGATGGAAGTATCCACTTCTTTACGCCGGAGCACTCCATGGATGTCCAGATCGCCCTCGGCGCGGATATCGCTATGGCCTTCGATGAGTGCACCGAATACCCTGCCGACCGCACCCGCGCCGAAGAGAGCCTGCGCCTCACCATGGCATGGGCACAGCGCTCGCTCACGCACTTCCGTGCCAACCAGCACGATGTCCCAACGTTAGGCGATAGGGATGCGGTGCCCCAGGCCTCGCTTTCGAGACATGGGAACGAGCGACCTACTCAATCGCTCTTTGGAATTGTTCAGGGCGGTATGTACCGCGATCTGCGCCGCCAGAGCGCCGAGCGCCTCATCGAGATGGACTTTGACGGCTACGCGATCGGAGGGCTCAGTGTCGGCGAGCCGCGTGACCTCACGTTGGAGATGATCTCGGAAGTCCTGCCCATGCTGCCCAAAGACAAGCCCCGCTATGTAATGGGCGTTGGCTATCCGGATGAGATTGAGCAGTACGCCCGCATGGGAGTCGACATGATGGATTGCGTGCTCCCCACCCGCGCCGCGCGCCACGGCCTCCTCTTCACCAGCGAGGGCCGCATCACCATCAAGAACAAGCAGTTTGCCGAGGACCAGGGACCGCCCGATCCCAACTGCGACTGCATGGTCTGCCTCCGCTACTCGCGGGCTTATCTCCGGCACCTGATGCAGGCCGGCGAGGCCCTTTCCGGCACCCTCAACTCCATCCACAACTTGGCGTACTACCTTGGCATCATGAGCCGCGTGCGCCAGTCACTTGAGCCGGCCAGTGAGGCCATTAAGAGCTGACGCCGGGCCGTCTCGCGCCGCAACCAGGCGGCATGAGACAGCCCAGCCGCAATCGCTACCTGCCACCCCACAACTGGGCAGCCGTCATCTCATACCCGCGTCGAAATCCTTCCCGATAGTCATGCCACAGTTCCTCCGGCACGTGCGGCTGCCGGTACTCGTCGCGATTCGATACGTTGGGCCTGCGGTGGTTGCCAAAGTCTTTCTGTGCTCCCACAATGCCCTCGTGGAAGCCGCGGCGCTCTACCTCGGAATACTCCTGCGGCGCTGCCCATTGGCCCGGATCTCCGCGATCCTGCCAGGCGGGCTCTCCTGCGAGCTGTGATCGGGTCACCTCGTAACCACGCATGAAGCCTTCTCGATATTCGTCGACAAGCCGAGGCGGCACCCGCGGCGCGCGAAACTGCTCGTGGTCGTCCGGATCAGGACGACGTTGGGACTGCCAATCGTAATGAGCCGCTTCAGAACCCTCCCGGTACCCTTGCCGTTCGGCATCGCTGGCCAGCCCACGCATACCCCAGCCATCCTGGTCGCGGCCCTGGTCGAGGCGTTCCGGCTGCTGAACCGGCGGGGGAGGCGGAGGCGCATTCCACAAATGCGATGCCGCCACCTCATAGCCGCGACGGAAGGACTCTCGATACACCTCGCGCAGTTCACGCTCAATGTGTGGATCTCGATATTCTTCGCGGTTGTTCACATCGGGGTTGCGTTGGTTGCCGAAGTCGCGTTTCGCGCCCTCCACACCGTCATGGAACCCGCGCCGCTGAGCTTCATTAAATTCACGGGGCGCCTCTTCCCATCCCCTTTCCTGGCCATACGCCTCAGGCTGAAAGGCCGTTGACGATGCGGAAGCGTGTCCAGGGCCACAAGCGGCCATTATCAAAGCAATTCCGGAAATCAAAAAACCACGGGGGAAATTCATGCAGTCCTCCTTCCAGGAGGAACGCCAGAATACTACTTAAGTTGCGCGGCCGCCTGTATCGTTTGAATCTGCCTCCGCAAATTTTCGCTTGCCCCCGGAGAGTTCGAGCCTCAAAGAATCCATTGAACCGTGTAATGGCGTTCGCGTGAAAGCTCACGCCTCGATTGCCGATCCCAACAGCTGTTTCAGAGCCTGGACGTACTCCACTAATGCCTGTCGACCGGTATGGGTTATGCGGTAAATCGTCTGCGGCTTGCGCGACACAAACCGTTTATCCACAGACACATACCCAGATTCCTCGAGCTTCAGCAACTGCGCTCCAAGGTTGCCGTCGGTTGATCCGGTCTTGGCTCGAAGCCAGGTAAACTCGGCCTCGTCCACCCCCGCCAGCAGCGAAAGCAGTGCCAACCGCACCTTCCCGTGGACTACGAGGTTTAGTTCGGGGAGCTCAGGCATGGACCGCACCCCGCTGCCGCCGGCCCCGCGCCTCCAGCACCATGCCATAAATCCCGAAAACAATCTGGCAAAGGAAAATCGCAATCAGGAAGACGATTACGGCCTGATTCTCGCTTCCGAAGGCCCCGGCGACCGAGGTAGCCCACCACACCCCCGCGCAAGCCAGTTGCGCCTTCCAGCGAAGCATGAGGCCGCAGGCGCCGTACGCCATCCCTATGAAGGCCGATACCACCGAAATGAACAGGTGCACGTCGCCCAGGCGGCCCGAAAGGCCTAACGCCGGGAA
>JANXQR010000844.1 GCA_025353435.1 Acidobacteriota bacterium
AGTAGAGGCCAAAACCGCCGCGGAGCACATCCTTGCCCTTGCCAGACAGATCGTAGGCAAAGCCGACGCGCGGGCTGAAGTTCAACCCATCGTCGGAAGCGATCTTATTAACGAAGGGTAGAAGGCTTGAATTAAAGGCCGAAGCCGCCTTCAGTTCCTGGTAGGTGCGGCTGGTGCCGATGGCGTTGGCTTCAACCATGTTGAAGTCGCGGTCATAGCGTACGCCCAGGTTAACGGTCAGGCTGCGTGTGGCCTTCCAGTCATCCTGGACGTAAAGGCCCAACTGCTTGGTGCCGTTGGGGACATTGGTGGCAGGGTCGCCGGTGGCAAAGATGATGTCGTTGACCAGGCCAGGTGTGTTGGCCATCGCCGCGGCAACGTCGCTCGGTGTGCTTCCCACGTTTGAAGGATCGATATTGAAGTCAACCTCGATCGGCGTGTTGAACTCGAAGTACCCGCCCAGGGCCTGTTCCCAGAGGTAATCGACACCGACTGACAGGGTGTGCTTGCCCAAAACCTTACTGACGTCGTCACGGAACTGCCACTTGCGTTGGAAGCTCTGCTGCGGCACGTTGCCGTTTGTGCCAATTGTGGCACCGCCGGTGAAAGTCAGGTCGGGAAGGTTGGAGGTGGCAAGAATCTTGTTATTCCAATACTGATAGCCGGCAGTGAACTGATTGAGCAGGGTCGGGGAGATAGTCGAGTTGAAGTTGAAATTGGCCAGCTGCAGTTGGTTGGTGGTAGTGTTGCCGCTGGTCAGATCGCCGGTACCGGCGGATTGGTCGTTATTGGAGCTGTTGCCCTGCGATGTGTAGCTGAAAGAGACCTTGTTATTTGAGTTGAGCTGATAGTCCGCGCGGCCATTGTAGCGGGTGTCGAAGAACGGCGTGGGGATCACAGTAGCCGGCACCGCGCCGAGGTCGGTCAGCAGTTTGATCTCAGTCACAAAGCCGGCGCCATCGGTGAGCGAAGTGTGCTCGCGCTGGCGCTCGAAGGCAAAGAAGGCGAAGAGCTTGTCCTTGACGAGGGGACCGCCAAAGCTGCCGCCAAACTGCTGGCGGGCATACGGAGAGTTATTCAGTGTGGAGGTTCCATCTCCATTGGCCGTCTTCTGGTCGGCGTTGAGAGCCTGGTCGCGGAAGAAGGAGAAGAACGAACCGTGGAATTGGTTGGTGCCGCTCTTGGTGATCAGGTTGATCACTGCCCCTTCCGAACGGCCATTGGCGGCGGAGAAGCGCTGTGTGCTGATGTTGAACTCTTCGACAGCCTCCAGCGGGACCTGCATGACCGTGCCGCCCACCGTATTGTCCTTGTTGTCCACGCCATTGACGGTGACGTTGACATTGCGGCCGCTGGCGCCGTTCACAGATAGTATGGCGGAGCGGTTCTTGGTGGGATCGTAGGAATCGGCGGCTTTTACGCCCGGAACCAGATACGCCAGATTGGCCGAGTCGCGGCCCAGCATCGGCAGTTGGTCCACTTCGTCGGGCGAGATTTGCTGCGCTACCTCGGTCTTCGCCAAATCAATCAGAACTTCGGAAGCGCTGACCTCGACCACTTCGCTGGTCTGGCCGACTTTCAGAGAGGCGGCCACCGTGGCGGTTTGCCCGATCAACAGCTCAAAGCTCTGCGCGTACGTAGCGTAGCCATTTTTGCTGACCTTGACGGTGTAGGAGCTGGGTGCGAGCTGGTCGAAGCGGAAGTCTCCGGTGGTGCTGGTGACCGCGGTGCGGGTCGCTCCTGTGTCTTTGTTGGTGGCTGTCACATTGGCTCCCACAACCGCGCCCGTCGAATCCGTGACGGTTCCAACGATGGTGGCGGTTGCTGTGGCCTGAGCCAGCAGACTGATGGGTGATGCGGCAATCGCGAACAGGAACAACAGGGTAATACTCAGTCGTTTTTTCATGTGTTTCGCCAAATCCTCCGGTGGCAGGTTGTGCAGTGCCGTTCCACTCAATAGAGCGCGAGACGGTCAAGTTTTGGTTGGGGCCCCGAAAATAGAATTCCGAACCAAAATTGGTGTGTAAAGCGAGGTTGCTTTACAGCGGTCTGAGATCGTGACTATTGATAAGCAATCGTGATGCCATCCAACGAATATTCATAAATAATTGATTAGAGGGGGGTTGGTCAGGTATAGACGGGGAGTTTTGGCGTGGCGCGACACTGATTCTCACAGAATTCGGGCAATATCTATGAATTGTCATAGAATTGTCACGAAGTTATGAAATTTGGCTTATATAGGAAAGAGTCGGCCAGTCGGGTTCAAACGTTTTGTACGGTGCGATACGGAAATGGTGCGGAGAGTCCGGGCCGTGTGGGAACGGCCCGTGAAAAGCGAAAATCTGGGAAGTGTCACCGACCGGCGGATTACGCGACAGCGGAGGGCGATGCCATTTGCTCCTCGGCTTCGAGCTTGCTGCCGACTTCAGATGCGGCGGCGGCGAGTGCCCTGTGGTGAATTGTAAAGAGGGCGAGTTCGAGGCGGTCGCTGACGCCGGTTTTGTCGTAGATGGAACGGAGATAATTTTTGATGACCTGTTCCGTGGTTTTGAGGCGGGTGGCGATTTCGCGATTTTTGCAGCCCTGGACAATGAGGGCGACGATGCGCATTTCCTTGGGAGTGAGTCGGTCGCGGACGCGGCTGCCGACTAGATCTTCTTCAGATGCTTCGGCGACGACGAGTTGGGGCGGCATCCAGGTATCGCCGGCGGCGACGCGGCGGACGCACTCGACGAGGGAATTGCCACTGACATTGCGGAAGACCACGCCGCGGAAACCCAACTGCATGTAGCCGGAGGCGGAGTCAGAGTTTTCGGCGATAACGATGCCGCGACTGCCGGCGGCTTCGAGGAGTTTGCGCATGCGCGCCATGTCAGGCCGTAACGAGGCCGCGAATAGGACGATGGCGCCTGGGAACGTGGAGATGGCGTGGAGAAGACGCTCGATATCGGCGCACTGGGCAATGATGCGCAATTCGTCGTGGGTGGCCAGGACTTTGGCAGTGCCGGCTCGGAATATAGCTTGAGAATCCGCGAGAATAATTTTGTTCATAAAATGCGCCTCATCTTAGCACGTCCGGAAATATCCTGATGTGACCAAAATCGTGAAGTTTTCCGCCGTTTTTGGAATCGAAGTATGCCATTCATGCCATTCAGAGGAGCCGACGAGTTTGATCGGGTTCTCTCATTCTGATCTATAGCCATTTTGGCGTTCCTTCCGGCTTGTTTCCTTCGTTTGGCGCATCGGTTCCGCGCGCTTCTATGGATTGAGTCTGTTCCCTGGAATATCGGCCGACGAGAGCAAAAGTGTATTTAAATGTGCGGTTTTCAAGCAAAATATCAGGGCCCTTTGCATCTCGTTCAGTGGAACACCCCGGGGCGATTCATAAATCATGGATCGGAAATACGGGTTCTTAGGCATGAGAGTAACGTGCATGGAAGTAAAAAGGAATAACTCGTTAGGGTTACTAACGGGGGATGGGGAAAAGGCGAGGGAACAGGAATCAGGGAACAGGGGCTCGCGGGCTGGGGCTATGGAATCAGTGGTTTGAGGTCGGGGGACAGGAGCGTTTGAGGTTGGCTGAAAAACTGCTTGCCGCAGGTGCCAGACATGTTGACGGGGGAATTAGAGTAAGGACATGGGCAGGCCGATTTTGTTGGCGGTAGATGACGACGTAAACGTGCTGGAAGCAGTGGTGCAGGACCTGCGGCGGCAGTATGGGGCCGAGTACAGGGTGATGCGGGCCGCGAGCGGGCAGGCGGCGCTGGATACGCTGGTGCAGGTAAAGGTGCGCGAGGAACCAGTGGCTTTGCTGCTGAGCGACCAGCGCATGCCGGGGATCACTGGGGTGGAGTTTCTGGAACGGTCGCGAGACGTGTATCCCAACGCGCGGCGGGTGCTGCTGACGGCGTACGCGGATACGGAGGCGGCCATCCAGGCGATTAACGCGGCGCGCATCCACTATTACCTGAATAAGCCGTGGGATCCGCCGGAGGAAAAGCTTTATCCGGTGCTGAGCGACCTGCTGGACGACTGGAAGGCGGGCTATCGCGCTCCTTATGAGGGATTAAGGGTGGTGGGCCATCGGTGGTCGGCGCGGGATCACGAGATTCGCAGTTTTCTTACCAGCAACCATATTCCCTACCGTTGGCTGGACGTGACCGGCGATGAGGCGACAAAGCTGCTCTTGGAGCGGAAGGTGGAGGCGGATGGTCTGCCGCTGGTGCTGTTTCCAGACGGAACCTTCTTAAAGGCGCCGGAGGCGGAAGAGCTGGCTGAACGGGTGGGTCTGAAGTTGCAAGCCAGTCAGTCATTTTATGACCTGGTGGTGGTGGGGGCGGGGCCGGCAGGCCTGGCGGCGGCGGTGTACGGTGCCAGCGAGGGATTGAAGACCCTGGTAATTGAGCCGGATGCGCCGGGTGGGCAGGCAGGTACTACATCACGGATCGAGAACTATCTTGG
>JANXQR010000848.1 GCA_025353435.1 Acidobacteriota bacterium
AGCAGGCTGGGTGCATGTGAGCCTTTGGCTGGCGCGCGCCTCGGGTACAGACTTAAGAAAGATCGGCAGAACTGTCTGATTTCTCTCCATGGTTGAGATGGAATTGAAGGCCGCCCGAAAGAGCGCGGGCAACCGTGGATACCGGAAACACCGTAGATTCGGCAGGTGGAGACCATCGGATCAAAATGAAGCTGTGGAATCCGGCGTGGTTCGAGTCTAGCGGAAACAACTGCGAGCAGGTGACAGGCACGGATGTTCCTTGCATTCCGTGGCTCAAAACCCGTTTAGACCCTTTTGTCACGCGGCTGCGGACTGTCTAAGGCGGTCGCCCACGAGTCGATCCCGGGTGGCTCATCGATTTCGCCTGACGCTCTCAGCATTTACGTAACTCAAATCAGCCCGGGCTATGAATCGGGCCTCTCAACCAGTGCGAGTTTAAGTGCCCTGATACGCACACTGTCATCCAAAACCCCGTGAAGGGTCCACAGTGCAAGCCATTCGGCCAACCACGCGACGGAGGGGTTTCCGTCGGTCTCAATGTGATCAGGCCGGAAGAGGCGAATGACCTCATCGAGAGGAATGTCCGGAAGATAAGCTTCAAGCGATCCGAGATCTGGCATTTCGGCACTCGCTTGGTACGAACATGCCTGCGCGATGACTTGTTGTCGATCAGCACTTGCGACTTTCTCTTCGTCAAACCAATTCGTGATCGCCTGGCCGGCCTGAACCGCCGCGCATTCGCAGTCGAAGGCGATTGCCTCACCATGGATGGATCTGGCCCGAGCCGCTGAAGAACCGGTTCTGCGCACAAGCTCTCGCGTACTGATCGCACCAGAGCGAGCAAGCTCCCGATCCTCGGCTGAAGCCCGCGCTGCCCGCAAGAGATATGAAAGCAGAGATGGGGAACAATTCAAATGGGGCGCAAGCTCACGAAGGCTCATGCCGGCTCGGTGTATGGATTGGACAGTCCGTGCTCGATCAAGATCGCAGAGTTTGTGCCAGCGAGTCCGTAGATCAGCAACAGAAGAACCGGTATCGATCACGATTTGGGTTCCGTTTTCCCGGGGCACTTGGGATCCGGCGGCTGAGAAGGTCGGCCTTGCCGCAGCATTGATCTCGCTCCTCCCGGATAGAATTTCCTCGGAGGCAGGTTGAAGAGCTCTATGTTTCTCACTAGCGAGTTCACAACGGCGTCCTCCCGCAACTCGCTGGGTGTCCGTTTCGGTAAGAGTTCACCGGCGCGTCTTCGTGCCTTCAAAATCGCGTTTGCTCTCACTTGGCTTTCCGGGGCGATCAGCGATAACACCTCGGCAAGCCAATTTGCCTGGCGCACCAGTTCAGCAGTGCCCTTCGCAGCACGCGGCCGCGTTTTCCGAAAGAATGTGCGCCGGTCGAGCTTCTTTGATACCTTGACTGCTCTGCGACCTGAAGCTTCGAAGTCGCCGACAAGCGATTCGACTCTATCCAGGAGGAGCGGGAATATTCTTCCTATCATGGGGTCTTTTCTGAGTTCATAGCCTGATCGACAAAACTCAAGAATGATTGTCGCGATTCCGTCGCTTAAGGCACCCGTTCGTTGATCCTCATCAACCCGCTCCTGGATACGCCGTCTGCGGTCAGAGGTTGCCTTCCGTGCAAGAATCGCCTTCGCGGAAACTCCGGCTTCTATCGCCTTGAGGTCGTTTTGTGGAAGCCCTGCGATCTCCATGTGCCTGCGGACGCTTGTCGCTGAAACCTTCAACTCCCTTTCGAGTCCCCGCCTTGAACAGCCAAGGGAAACCAGTTTGCCAAGGCGCTGGCCACGTTCCAAGAGGCCCATGGCTGCCCAACCGTTGCGCACTATGTTGATCAGCTTTTGCACCTTCGGGATCGCTTTAGCCCGATGATGTTGGTTTCTAAAAGCGCGCTTTTTCTCGGTTTTCGTCCGCTTTGCTCTCACGGTTTTGGCAACTCCTTAAGTTTCAAACGATCGAGAACGAACATGCCAACGTGCCGATTCGCCGTAAAGTAATTTTTATTGCGCAACGTGTAGGGCACGTCGTAAACGCCCTCTCGGCCACGCCTCGCCGACCGAACATAAAGACGCATCATTCGCCGAAGCTCCTTGGCCTCGGGGGGTTGATGGTCTTCGTTCCGAATTCCATGTTCGGCCATCTTCATCAACTCATCGAGATTCCGCTGCTGCTGAATCCTGCGGCCTTTGACCACAGGCGGAGGCGGCTTGAAATAAGCGATATGCAGTCGCATCCAAATCAGATGGTCTTTCCAATCCTTCATAAGCAGAGCAAACCCCTCGGGGGTGACGGACTTCTGCAATCCGCGATTTGCCCGCTTGAGGTGGCGTTCCAGAGTGTTGATCACCCTCTTCGACTTGGTTTTCAGTTTGTCGAACGACTGGTCATCGAGCAGGAGTAGAGCCTTTACCTCAGGGGCGGAGCGGCGATGGCGGTGTCGACGGCCGCGAACAAAATCAATGTATGCGCGGATGGCGAAAATCGTGACACGCAACTCAATTGTGCCCATCTCTACTCGGCCGCCCGACTTGGTCTTTGAACGGAGTTGCTCGCAAAGAGCGATGAATTTATCCATCATGACCTGACTGAACGTGCCGCGTTTGAACCTGCCTGACGGCGGATACATTTGGAACGGGTATGCGTAGGGTGTTCTTCCCTTGGCCCCGAGAGTGCAGTAGGACTTGAAGATAAGATCCAGCCCTGGCCAGATGATGGACATCTGGAGGGCAGACAAGCGGAAGCGAGTTGAGGTTGTGATGTGGATCACATCTCTATGAATAGGAGCTACTTAGAGCCTATCAGGAGAAGTCTCGCAATATGGTCGGAACTGAACGTCCCCTCTAACTCTGGGGAATAATCGAGTGATTCCCCTGGGCAGCATTGATTTGCGTTTATCAACAACAACTCTTCCAGAAGGCCGGGCGCGGTCATCTCCCGGCGGGGGTTTTGTTTGCCAGTTGCGCATGACGCGAATGGTTTTTTGGGGATTCACTCAGGACCCTCCGAGGCGCCATTCACGTTCTCGGCACACTTTTTGCCCTCCGATTCGGGGGTCCTCCTCCGAATCTATGTACTGTCATTGTACTAAAAGGGCTCTTTCAACCAGTTAAAATCAGTGGCACCATCCTGGTGTCTATAAATGCCTTGCATTTAGACACCAAGTACGTTTGGTCACCTTCAAATCGCAAGCCGCACCACGAGAGAGAACCCCGAAAGGAGTCCCGATCCGCTCCGGTCCCCAAAAAGATCGAAACCTCGACTACCGCAATCCCCGCCGCTCCGCCGATCCCCGGACGCGGCGGCCCACAACACAAATACCTTCAAGAGTTG
>JANXQR010000176.1 GCA_025353435.1 Acidobacteriota bacterium
ACCGCCAAGGTTGAAGGAAAGCTGGGGCGGACGACGATTGCGCTGGACCTGGAAGGGTTGTCACCGGCGAATGGATTTGGACCTGAGTATCTAACTTACGTGGTGTGGGCGATTACGCCAGAGGGGCGGCCGGTGCGCATAGGCGAAGTGCTTCCGTCGGGCGGTAAGAATCGCGTTGAGACGACCGCGACCACGGATCTGCAGGCATTTGGCTTGATTGTGACCGCCGAGCCGTATTACGACGTGAGTCTTCCGAGCGACTTGGTGGTGATGCAGAACGTGGTGGATGAAGCGACGGAGGGCGTGATTGAGCAGGTGAATGCCCACTACACGCTGTTGCCGCGTGGCGCCTATGCGGAGACGGCGGGACGGCATGCGGTACTGCATCCGATTACGCGGAACGAGCGCTCGCCACTGGAACTGTATGAGGCGGAGAATGCGGTCCAGATTGCCACTGCTGCCGGCGCTGAGAAGTACGCCGCCGACACCATGGCCACGGCGAAGACGGCGCTTTTGAATGCGGAGCAAGCCGATGCGCATAAGAGCGAGCGCAAGACCGTTATCACGTATGCTCGCGAGGCTGTGCAGACTGCGGAAGACGCGCGCCTGATCACGATTCGCAAGATCAAGGCGGAAGATGAGGCGGAGGAACTGAAGGCGCGGCAAGACGCTGAGGCTTCGGCGAAGGAGTCGAAGGCGGAAGCGGATCGGCAGACGGCGCAGCGTGCGCAGGCCGATGCGGCGGCGGAAGAAGCGAAGGCTCGCGAAGAGCAAGCGCGTGCGGCACGTGCGACGGCCGAGGCGCAGGCACAGCAGTCGCAACTGCAAGCGCAGCAAGCTCAGCAGCAGGCCCAGCTGGCCAAGCAGCAAGCTGACCAGGCGCAGCAGCAGACGGCACAGATTCGCGAGCGGCTGAAGCAGCAACTTAACCAGGTGCTGCAAACGCGCGAATCGGCTCGCGGGCTGATTGTGAATATGTCGGATGTTCTGTTCGACTTCAACAAGTACACGCTGAAGTCAGAGACGCGCGAGAAACTGGCGAAGGTGTCGGGGATTCTGCTCGCGTATCCGGGGCTGAAGATGCAGGTGGAAGGCCACACGGATAACATCGGGTCGGATGAGTATAACCAGAAGCTTTCAGACCAGCGGGCGGGCGCGGTGCGCGATTACCTGGTTTCACAGGGGGTGTCGGACGGGAGCATATCGGCGCGGGGTTTAGGCAAGACGCAACCTATCGCGGATAACTCGACTAACTCGGGGCGTGCGCAGAACAGACGGGTGGAGCTAGTGGTTTCAGGCGACGCGATTGGCGTACAGGAGACGGCGCCAGGCGCGGCTGACGGAACGGAACCTGGGAGCCAGCCGGTGCCTCCGCCAGCCCCGCAGAACGCGACAGGGCAGGTAAATTCGCCGCAGAGATAACGTTGTTGGATGAATTTGTGGTGTGAGATGAGAAGGCCGCTCCGGGTGGGGCGGCCTTTCTTTATCGAGGATTAATCGCGGTGGCCGGACGACTCGCCGGGAAAATGTACGCCGATTGCCGAGCGGGCTTCTTGCAATAGGCGGGCCATTCCGAGTGATAGCGCGTGTGTGATCTCTGGGCTTTCGCGCAGGCCGTCGCGGATGAGCTGACAGAAGTGGGCGGTTTCATAGTTGAATCCGCCATGCGTGAAGGGCTCGTCGAGGATGACTTCGCGGCCGTCGAGGTAACGGACGGTGGCGCGCGAGGGGTTCCACCAGTTGGCGTGAATTCTCACGTAGCCGCGGGGAGCGCAGAGCAGGGCATCGCCGAGGCTGAGCAGATCGAGCCCTGTGTGCAGTTGAGCCATGCCGCGCTGGTGTTCGGTCTGGAAGATGGCGAAGCTGTCGACGGCGTCCGCGCTGAGGCGGCCCATGACTTGGATTCGCTTGAAATCACCTAACCAATCGAGCGCGAGAAAGGCCGGGTAGGGGCCGATTCCGAGAACGCCACCGCCGCCAAGCTCGCGGAAATGGAGAGGGTAGTCGGGCGGGAGCGTGGAGTCGGAGTGACCGGCGCGCACGAATCCGATTGGGCCGATTGGGTCTTCAGCGAGATGGGCGCGGAGTTTGCGATAGAGGGGGAAGAAGGGGGGCTTCATGGCCTCCATGAAGAGGCGGTCTTGAGAGCGCGCTGCGTTGAGGATGGTCGCGAGTTGAGGCACGTTGAGCGCGGAGGGCTTCTCGCAAAGCACATGCTTACCGGCGTTGAGGGATGCGATGCAGAGTTCCGCATGCGTGTCAGGATGCGTGGCGACGTATACGGCGTCGATGGGTGCGGCGAGAAGCTCGTCGATGGTGGTGGCGACACGTTGCACGCTGAAGCGCTGCGCGAATTCCGTGGCGCGTTGGGGGTTGCGGCCCCAGATGGAATTCAGAGCGGCGTTGGGGACGCCGGCCAGTCCCTGCGCGAAACGGGCTGCGGCGCGGCCGGGGCCGATGATGCCCCAGCGGATTGCGCTTGCTGGCTGCGGAGTTGCGTTCACCGCAGCAGATCTTCGAGCGTGGTGCTGAGGCTGGTTTTGTCGTCGCGGTATTTGACGATGACGGCTGCGTAGAGGCTGAGTCCCCAGGCCTGACTGTTGGGGTGGCCCTTGCCTTTTGTGACGACGCGCGAGCCGGGGACGACGACGGCGTCCTGGGGGATGATGAGCGGCGATTCGTCACTGGAGCGAAGGACGTTGCCGTGTACGAGATCGAAGACGGGGGTTCCGCGGGTGAGGATTGTGCCTGCGGCCAGGACGGCGCCGCGCTGCACGATGGTGCCCTCATAGACGCCGCAGTTGCCGCCGACCAGGACATCGTCTTCAATGATGACCGGGCTGGCATTGACGGGCTCAAGGACGCCGCCGATTTGGGCCGCTGCGCTCAAATGAACGCGCTTGCCAATCTGTGCGCAGGAACCGACCAGCGCATGCGAATCGACCATGGTGCCTTCGTCGACCCATGCGCCGGTGTTGATGTACATGGGGGGCGCGCAAACGACGCCGCGCGCCACATATGCGCCGGTGCGAATGGCCGAACCGCCGGCGACAACCCGGACGCCGTCGCCAGTGGTCATGTGCCGAGCCGGAAAAGTGTTCTTGTCAACGAAAGTGAGGGCACCTGAGGGAACGTCCTCCAGGATGCCGAGACGGAAGCCGAGCAGGATTCCCTGCTTGACCCACATATTTACTTTCCAGCCCGTCGGTGAGGAGGAGTCGGGAGAAGCGGAGCGGATTTCGCCGCGCTCGAGGGCACTGCGAAAGTGGCTGAATGCTTCGAGCGCCGCAGGGTTCCCGATCGCATCCGGGCCCGATGCGACAAATGTCTCAATGAGGTTTTGCAGGGTTGAGGTGGTCATGCAACTTGAGTCTAACAAGTCTGGAGTTTAGCAATTCTGGAGTTTCGCAAGTCTGGAAGGACTGCAGCCGCGAATGGCGCAGGGGAATTTGCGCTTGAGAAAACGGCGTTTTCAGGAGATTGAGGAGGGTAGGCAGGCTGAAAAGAAAACGTTGTCATCAATACAAAACCTGCGACTACGACGAACAGTGGCGCGCAAACGCAGGCAATTTCAGTGACGATTCTTAAGCAGCGGGGCGAGTGTGGACGCGCGACCGCATTGGATCTGCAGCAGAAACGGGCTGGAGACGGAATGAATTGTTTCCCGCTGGAATCATAGCGAGAGGAACGGGAGTGCGATCGCGGCTGCTGTGCATGTGCTTGGATTCAATCCACGCGCAGAGCCGAGGGTCATGAATTTCGGGCTGGCCGTGCCAGAAATCTGGCGCCAATCCACACTGGATCGAAAGGTGATCCAACTGCAATTCGATGGTCGAAACGTTCTTTGGAAAATAGCGCCGGACGTTGTCTGTGCCGACGTGAATTCCCGAAAGCCCCCGACCTTTACTTTGAGCTTTTACAACCATAAACACCTGCTCTTCATTCTGGGTGAGATTACAGAGATACGGAGAGGCGCAAGACAACGCACAGCCAATGAGACAAAATCCGCAATGCGGAGATCTCAATTCTGAAACACAACAGATGGAAATCCAGTTTCGATAAGCATTGCAATCAGCTTACCCAGTTCTGAAACTTACCCAGCTTGATTCAACGCTTTTGCCGTTACTTCTTACAGATGATTGATGCAATCGATGCTGAACCGGTTACCCAAGATCTTCTGTTCTAGCAGGTCAACGTTTTGATGCTATGAACTGGAAGTTACAACCTCATCAACCTTGTGCCGCTGGCGAGTGGCTATAAGGGGCTTGCCGAGATACGGGATTAGTTCTTGGGGTGGGACTAACCTGTTACTACGAGTCTACCAAGAAATTGATATCTCAGCCAGTGCTTGAGAAACTTCGGAAAGTTGTTGCTCACTAATTCGATTAAATAGAGGCAGAGCAAGCATGCGCGGTGCAATGGCTTCAGTAACTGGGAGCGACGGGCGGCCCTGAGGATGATTTCGCCATGCCGGTTGAAGGTGGATTGGCGCGAAGTACCGGCCGGTGGCGATACCCTGTGACGCAAGTTGAGCCTGAGTGCGGTCGCGGGCGGGTCCGTCTGGCATTCGCACCACAAAGACGAACCAGCTGATGGTGCGTAGAGGGAGGCGCGAGGGCGGCAGTTCGATGCTGGGGATGTCTGCGAGAAGGTCGAGATATCGTTCAACTGCTGCCTCGCGAAGAGCAAGCATTTCAGGGAGGCGGCTAAGCTGCACGGTCCCGAGTGCGCAGGCGATTTCAGAGAGGCGATAGTTGTAGCCGTGCTCGGCGTGATCGAGCCATTTTGTTCCTGCGCGCCCCTGATTGCGGAGACTGCGCAGCCTCGCCGCGTGTGCGGTGGATCGTGCCAACACTGCGCCGCCTTCTCCCGTTGTCATTTGTTTGTTGGGATAAAAGCCAAACACGGAAAGGTCGCCGAACGTGCCGACGGGTTGTTGCTGAAATGTGGCGCCAATGGCCTCGCAAGCGTCTTCCAGGAGGACGAGATTATGCTGGTCGGCGAGGTCGCGCAATCGATCCATCTGCGCTGGAATGCCGAAGGTGTGAACAACGATGATGGCGCGGGTGCGGTGCGTGACGCCATCTGCAACGCTGGCGGGATCGAGGTTGAGCGTGACGGGGTCAATGTCTGCGAAGACCGGCGTTGCGCCAGCTTGAATTACGGCATTGGCCACCGCGATGAAGGTGAACGATGGCACGATGACTTCGTGGCCGGGCCCGATTCCGAGGGTGAGAAGCGCGATGTGCAGGCCAGCTGTTCCAGAGCTTACAGCGACTGCATGAGGCACACCGTGATAATCGGCAAGTGCGGATTCAAATGCATTGAGTTGTGGCCCAAGGCTGAGATGCGGGGTGCGAAGGACAGCTGTGACCGCTTCGATTTCCGCTTGTGTTATGTCGGGTGCGGAGAGCGGAATGCGGAATCTCATGGCAGATCTGCCTCATTCGGCAAAGGCGTTGGTTGCTTAATGAGCAGGTGTTCTAGCGGCACCTCCGCTAGCACTCGAACGATCGTCTTTGCGGCCGTGCCATCTCCGTACGGATTGGCCATGCCGACCAGCGATTGTTTGAATTCGAGACTGGTGGCGCGCACGAGAGCGGCAAGGATCATTGCCGAATCCGCAGGTGTATCAATGATGTTCCGCGCGCGCTCGCGGCCCTGTTGGCGCATTCCGACGTTAACTACGGGAAGCGCAAACGATGCTGCTTCCATGATGCCGCTGGAGGAATTGCCGACCATGGCATCGACCTGGCCGAGCAGGCTCCAATAGGTGATGGCATCAAGATTCACAAAGACGCGCGTGTGCGGTCGTACGGCGGCCAGTGCTCGTGTGCGATCGATGAGAGCACGACTCCCGGCGTCCGAGTTGGGGTAGACAAAGATGAGTTGGTCGGTGACTCGCGCCAATGCGGAGAAGAGCGAATCGGCCTCGGCGTTGGTGTCGTTCAGAATTGTGACCGGGTGCCACGCGGCAAGCAACGCTGGATGCATGAGTGAAATCCCCAGGCGCGCTTCAAGGGCAGCACGATCGAGCAGCATGGATCGTTTTATGTGATCAAGCGACGGCGCGCCAGCATGGTGTACGCGCCATGGCTCCTCGCCCATCGCTATAACGCGGCGTCGCGCAGTTTCCGTTGATGTGAAGTGAACGTGAGCCAGCTTGGTGATAGCGTTGCGGACGGCGTCGTCTATGGCGCCCTGGCTGATTTCGCCGCCCTCGATGTGCGCGATAGGAATGCGCATGGCGCACGCGACGGAAGCGGGCGCGAGTATCTCGTAGCGGTCGGCAATCAGGAGCAGCAGGTCAGGGCGATTTGCCGAGAGCGCGTCGGCCAGGCCGAGGATGGCAACGCCAATGGTCTTCGCCATTCCCGTGTCCGTGTCAGAGCTGAACAGGCATTCAATCCGGCCGTGGATGGGGAAACCATCGGACTCGATTTCACGCACTGTTGACCCAAATTCGGGCGACAAATGTGCGCCCATGACCCACACGCCGAGTTCGATGCCTGGATGCGTGGCAAGTTCGCGTAACGGCCAGTAGAGGTGGCTGTAGTCGGCTCGCGAGGTGGTAATGACGCCGATGCGGCGTGGGCGGATTTCGTCGTTCATGACGAGGAGACCCGATAGCCCGCGAGCGATTGCACTGCGGTGCTTGGACTGTAATCTGGCACGATGCCGCACAATTCCGCGATTGCGCCGGCGAGGTCGCGCGCATCGACGGCGGTGCGCAGCGCGGACAGCCTGGTCTCAAGATCGGCATCAGTAAGCACTGTTGACTCGATGGCAAGCAGGCCATGTTCATTGGCGGGGCGCGGCGATTCCGTTCTTGACCAGAACCGTTCCGCCTCTTTGTCCCCCGGCCGCTTGCCGATGAAGTCAATTTCGACAGTCCGCTCCGGCGCAAGCTCTTTGGCCATGAAGTGGGCGAGGTCGGTAATGTATTGCGGACGCGTCAACTCGGGCGCAAGCACAATCGGACCGTCAGCCTCAGTCGCAGCGATGAGAAGCATGTTGACCGCTTCGTCCACCGTGAGAAAGTAGCGTCGGGCAGCGGGGTCGGTCACAGTGAGTGCGTTGCCGGTCGCGATTTGGCGCGCAAAAGTTTCGGTGACGCTATCTCGGGTTCCCAGAACGTTGCCGAGGCGGAGGACCACGCCTCCGGACGAAAGGATGATTTGCTCCGAGACGCGCTTGGTCGCGCCCATGATCGAAGATGGCTCGACAGCCTTGTCGGTGGAGAGCAGCACGACGCGCGCGCCGTGGCCCTGTGCGGCACGTGCCAGTGAAAGCGTTCCGAACACGTTGTTGGCGATGGCAGCGAGCGGTTGCTGCTCGAGAAGGGGAACATGCTTGAACGCGGCGGCATGGAAGACGAGCTTCGGAGCATGGATGGAGAAGACTTCATCGAGCAAAGTGCGGTCGTTCACGGTGCCGAGAACCGGAATGGGCGCACCGGCGAGGCCATTTACGAGCCAATCTTGCTGGAGCCCATAGAGCCGGCTCTCCGAGGCGTCGAGCAGCAGCAGTGCGGAGGGTGCGAGGGCGGAGGCGTGCTGCGACAGGGCCGACCCAATGGAGCCGGCCGCTCCTGTAATCATCATCGGGCCGCGGTAGAGGGCATCCAACACGCTGAGCGGAGGCGATGGCAAGCGGGGGCGAGCCAGAAATCTGCTCCAATCGACGGTGCTCAACAGGGGATTCACAGTCAAAGTATAGAGCGGAGGAGGCTACAAAGGTTTGCGTGCTTGTTCATCCTGCACCCGTTGCCGTCCGCTTTTTATGGCGGGGCCGCAGTCGCCTCGTCATTGAAGGGGCGGCCCTTTGAGCGGCTCAAATACACTGGATGGGGTCTACTTGCTGTCAGTCGACATGGTACTTGGCACGGGAGCGAAATTGGTTATTCAACGCATGAGATTCAGCGGTCTGTTGATCCTGGCAATACTGGTGGTGGCCCGCGCGGGGGCGCAGGCGGGCGGCAATGCGGAGGCTGTGCGGCTAAATAATCGGGGCGTTGCGCAAATGGGACAGCAATTCACCGATAAGGCGGCCGAGAGCTTTGAGGCTGCCGTCAAGGCCGACCCCAAGCTGGCGCAGGCATACGTAAATGAGGGGATTGCGCTGCTGACGCTGCAAAAGCTGGACGATGCCAAGGCCGCGCTGCAGAAGGCGATCGCTTTGGATGCAACGAGCCCACAGGCCTGGTACAACCTGGGCCTTGCGCAGCATTCCGGCAATGAATTGGACGACGCGCTGAAGAGTTTTCAGGAAGCAGTGAAGCTGGATCCGCAGGACGTGGACTCGTATTATTTTGAGGGCGTTTGCTATTCGGAGATGAAGCAGTTTGATCAGGCAATTGCGACTCTCGGGAAGGCACTTGAAGTGAACCCGCTGCATGCGTCGGCAGAGTTTGCGTTGGCGCGGGCGCTTCAGCGCGCGGGGCGCACGCAGGATGCCAAGGACCACTTCAAGCGATTTCAACATCTGACCAGCGCGAAGATCTCCTCCGCAATTGGCTTGGCGTACGGCGAG
>JANXQR010000874.1 GCA_025353435.1 Acidobacteriota bacterium
CCAGCTTCATGCTGATGACGCCCATGCCTTCCTTCTTGACCTGCTTGACGTGCTGCACCACTTCGGGAACGTGGTCGGGATTGTCGTTGTCAGCGTAAGTTGGGCCGTCCATGCGGGTGCCTTTGTGGTTCATGCGGATCATGGCCACCTGGAGCCAGGGGTTGCCGGGCATCTGGCGGAGGGCAGGGAGGCCGTGGACGCTGGCGCCGTTCGACAGGATGGTCTTTTTGGCCTGGAACGCGTCAATGCCTTCCTGCCAACGCTTGGTCTCGCCGACCCATTTGTCGTCGTGCTGCCAGTGGAGGAGCATGATGTCGAAGTAGTCGGTTTTGGAGGTGCTGAGCATTTCTTCGAAGCGGGCCTGAGGGTCGACGTCGGGGTCAGTGGTGACCTTGTTCATGAGCACGTAGCTGTCGCGCGGGAAGGGTTTAAGGGCTTCGCCGAGCATGGCTGGAGTCATGTAGGACTCGGCTGTCTCGAAGAAGCGGATGCCGCGCTCGTAGGCGTAGGCGATGAGCTTGGAGAATTTTTCCTGGCCGAGGGATGCCTGCACGTGGCCGTTGTTGCTGCCGGTGCCGAAAGCGAGTCGGGTGACCTTGATGCCGGACTTGCCGAGGGTGACTTTGTCGACGGCGGTGCGGTTTTCTGCGATGAGCGGAGCGGCCACGCCGGCCAGGGTTCCGGCGGCGATGGTGGTCTTGAGAAAGTCTCTTCTGGAGTAGCCATTCATGCGGAACCTCCGGGGATTGGCAGGGGAGCCAATTGCCCGAATCTTACCATGAAGGCGGATGCAGATGCCTCTACCGCTGGCGCCGACTAGGAGGGGTGCAACGGCGGTTGGTCAGACGATGGGAGTCGATTTGGTGCCGAGTGCGGTGACTCTGGTGGTCCCCGAGCCGACCTGAACGACGCGCTTGCACCATCCTCCGTTCAAGAACAGCATGAAGGCGATTGCTTCTCCGGCGACAATTTGGGGTTTGAACGTGACGACGGTGGTCATGGCGGTGGCTGCGGAGATGGCGGCCGACTGCTGATCGACGGAGGCGCATGGATGGCCGTCGGCGGGAGTGATGAGATGGGCGAAGCGGGTGCCGCCTGGGCCGGAGAATTTGCCGATGCTGCATCCGGAGAACTTGCCGGTTGCTACCCAGGATTGACCGGCGATGGCGCGCGTGTAGGTTCCCCAACCCTTGGCCTGGTCGCCTCCGCTGCCGTTGCCGAGGTAGGGGATCCAGAGGCCGTCACCTGCGGCATTTTCAGTGATGGAAAGCTTTCCGGTGGCTGCGTCGAAGGTCGCATCGACGACGCGGTCCTGCTCCTGCACGTCGGCATTGGGAGCGGTGATGGGTGTTGCGGGGGAGTTGAGCATGTAGTGGAATTGCACATCCTTGACCTTCGAAAAGCCGGTTCCGAAAACGGCGTCCAACTGGGCGGCAGTCATATTGTTGTCCTCGATGCTGGAAATTGAGAAGAGCGGAGAGAGGTGGGAACGAAAGTACTTTAGCAGATCGATTGGAAGGCGTGTTGAGGGCGAGAAAATTTCTCTTGACGCGGGAGTGTCGGTGCGTGGTAGCTTACGGTTAGTGGACGCTTACCTACAAGCCGGACTGGATGCATTGGGCGATGCGACGCGGATGGCGATCTTTCAGAAGCTTGCCAACGGGCCGTACGCGGTGAATGAGCTGGCGAAGCATTTGCCGGTGAGCCGGCCTGCTGTGTCGCAGCACTTGAAGGTGCTGAAGGACGCGGGATTGGTGACGGATATGAAGGAAGGGACGCGCCGCTTGTATCGATTGGATCCGGAGGGAGTGGCGCGGCTGCGCGCGCATTTCGACGAGATGTGGACGAAGGCTATGAGCGCCTTCAAAGACGTTGTAGAAACCCCACCACCGACAGGAGGAAAGCATGGCAAGCACAGTAGAAGCAGCCGTCGTTCGTAAGAGTGTGCGCGTGGCCGCTAGCGTGGAGCGCGCGTTCAGCGTGTTTGTGGAGCAGATGGAGACATGGTGGCCGGCGACGCACCACATCGGGAAGACTCCGTTTGAGGCGATTTTTGTGGAGCCGCGGGCGGGCGGGCGGTGGTATGAGCGTAACGCCGAGGGCGAGACTTGCGAGTGGGGCACGGTGTTGAAGTGGGAGCCGCCGTATCGCGTGGCATTTTCGTGGCATGTGGGGCCGGGGCATGATTCGCCGGATTGGAAGTTTGATCCGGATATGTCGAAGGCGAGTGAAGTGGAGATTCGCTTTATGGCTGACGGGTTGGGGACGCTGGTGGAACTGGAGCACAGCAAGCTGGAGCGTCATGGCGAGGGCTATGAGCAGCTGCATGCACTGTTCGACGGACCGGGAGCCTGGGAAGGAATTCTGGCACAGTTCGCGAAGAAGTTTGCCCAGTAGGTTGGTTGGAACGAAGGGTTCGTGGCACGCGAATCTGAGAGGTATCCCAGGTCCCAAAAGCGGGGGATCCTTCGGTCCCAAGAGCGGGGGATCCTTCGACTTCGCTCAGACAGGCTCTGGGGCACCCCGCTTTGAGTTGATGGGTTCGTGGTATCCCACCCTTGCGACAGAAAAGAGTCGCAAAGGTGGGGCACGGAACATTTGTGCGGGATAAGGAGGATGGAATGAAGCCGGTGATTTTTTTGCGGATTGCGTCGGTGCTGACGTTGATCCATGCGGTGCTGCATACCATTGGTGGGGTGTTTGGCAAAGTGGTTCCGGGGCCTGCAGCGGTTGCGGTTGAGGCGATGAAGGCGAACCAGTTTCTGCTGATGGGACACATGCGGAGCTACTGGGATTTCTATTTTGGGCTTGGTCTGGGTGTGACGATTTCACTTACGGCAGAGGGGATTGTGCTGTGGCAACTTGCATCGCTGGCAAAGACGGATGCGCGGCGGCTGCGACCGGTGATGGTTACGTTTATGGTGGCCTACCTGGTGTTCGCGGCGAATTCGAATGCGAATTTTTTTATTGCCCCGGTGATTACGGAGATTCTGATGGCGGGTTGTTTGGGGGCGGCGATTGTGACGGCGGGGTCTGCGGTTTCTGTTGCTGCGCGGGAGACGGGTCGGGTTCACGCGTGAGGGTGGGTTAGAGGTAGCCCACCCATTTCACGATGATGCTGTGAAATGGATGGGGCACGGACGGTTGGGGTGAATCTGCGTTTTGAGGAGCAACAGCAAGAACAACTGCAGATCCTTCGATTTCATTGGGCGCAAAACTCGCGCCCGACTTCGCTCAGGGGGACAATCCTGTTTTCACTACCAGCTGTGGAGCCACTGTTCATCGTTGCCGATGCGGATGGGGGCGTTGAAGAGCTCGCCGAGGCGCTGCTCGGTGAGGAGTTGGTGGCGGGGGCCGTCGGCTGCGATGCGGCCGTTACGCATGAGGATGACGCGGTCTATTTCTGGAAGGATGTCGGCGAGATGGTGGGTTACGAGGATGAGGCCGGTGCCCTCTGCCACTAATCGGCGCAGGGTCTCGCGGAGGTCGCGCTGGGCGGCGAGATCGAGGGCGTTGGATGGTTCGTCGAGGAGTAATTGGCGCGGACGATGGACGAGTGCGCGGGCGATGAGGATGCGGCGCTTTTCACCGGCGGACATTTCTCCTACCAGTTGATTGGCGAGGTGGAGTGCTTCCATGCGCTCGAGGGCTTCGACGGCACGCTCGCGCATTTCGTCCGTCACATGAAGATTGGGCCACAGCGTTGAGGCGGAGAAGAAGCCGGCGGTGACAGCGTCGCGGCCGGTCGTGACGGCGGTGCGCTCGCCGGGCAACTCCTGGCCGGTGAGGCCGGAAGCGACGATGCCGAAGTGCTTGCGCAACTGAGTGAGATCCCAGCGCTCGCGACCGAAGATGCGAACCCTCACTTCCGGCGTGACGATGGGGTAGACCTGGCACGTCATGGTGAGAATGAGCGTGGATTTGCCGCAGCCGTTGGGGCCGAGGATGGCGACATGCTCGCCTGTGCGGATGGAGAGGTTGACGTCGTGGAGGACGATGCGGTCGCCGCGCGCGACGTTGACGTTCTCGAGATCGAGGAAGTGGTTGGAATCGATTGGTACGGCATTCGCTCCGCTCTCCGGCATTGCACCCCCAAGCTGCTAGATTAAATTGTTGAACCCATGTGGCCGTGTGGACTGGAAGGTTCGTGATTGTGAAGGGCGATGAGTGATATTTCTGAATATTTGATTCCGAAGGGTTTCCGGTTTGGCGCGACCAAGGCCGGGTTGAAGGCGAGCGGGCGGACTGATTTCGCCTTGATTGTGGCGGACGAAGCGGCAAGCGCCGCGGCGGCTTTTACGGCGAACAAGGTGAGTGCCGCGCCGCTGGCGATCGACAAGGAACATTTGAAAGCCACGGGGGGCAAAGTGCGCGTGGTTGCGATCAACGCGGGCAATGCGAACTGCGCTGCAGGGCAGGCGGGGCTGGATGCGGCGAGAGCCACGTGCGCCGGGGCTGCAGCAGTGTTTGGATGCGCAGCTGAAGAGGTGTTTCCTTCATCGACGGGAATTATTGGCGTGCCTCTGCCAGCAGCGAAGCTGATCGCGGTGATGCCGGAGCTTTCGGCAAAGCTGGGGCCGGAGACGAACCATTTTCAGCAGGTGGCGCAGGCGATTCTCACGACGGACACGGTGGAGAAGACGGCATTCGCTCGATTTGATGTCGAGGGCGCGGATGGAGTGAAGCGCGAAGTGCGCATGGCGGCGACCTGCAAGGGATCGGGGATGATTCATCCGCAGTTGGTGCCGCACGCGACGATGCTCGTGTACATCATGACGGACGCTACGGTGGAGCCGGCGGTGCTTCAGCAATATCTGAATGGCGTGATTGAGCTGAGTTTTAATCGCATTTCGGTGGATGGAGATACGTCGACGAATGACACAGTGCTGCTGCTTGCCAGTGGCGCGAGCGGGGCGGTGATTGATGCGGGCAATGAGCAGTTTCAGACGGCGTTGACGCAGGTTTGCACGTCGCTGGCGCGGCAGGTTGTGGGAGATGGCGAGGGCATTTCGCACGTGGTGGAGTTGCGCATTGACGGTGCGGCGAGCGATGCGGATGCGCTGAAGGTGGCGAAGGCGATTGCGCACAGTCCGCTGGTGAAGACGGCGTGGGCGGGGTGCGATCCCAATTGGGGGCGGCTGGTGGCGGCGATTGGATACTCAGGCGCGGCGATTGATCCGGAGCGCATCGACATCTGGTTTGGCGAGCAGCGGATTTGCAGGGATGGCGGACGCGCTGTGGAGTTTGACGAAGAGGCAGCGCACGCGTATCTGCGGCAGGCGGAGTTTTCGATTGCGATCCAGTTGAACCAGGGGGCGGGGCAGTGCGTGTTCTGGACGTGCGACCTGACGAGCGAGTACGTGCACATTAATGCGGATTATTCGACGTAGGGCGGACTTGGTGATCGTGTTGTTGAATGAAGAAGTGAACAAGTGAAAAAGTGAACAAGTGAAGATGTGAAATCGGGCAGAGGCGCTATTGGGTGGACTGCGGGGCGGCGTCGCGCGGGTAAGTAATTTCTACGGCGGATTTTAGCTCGAGGAGTAAGCGGACCGAGGGGCCTTCAAGGCCGCTATCCATTTCGCGGGCCCAGACGGGGCCTTTGAGTTTTCCTTTTTCATTGAGGGTGTAAACACGCAGCAGGTCCTGCATGGCGATGTCGTCGCCGCCGGTGCCGACGGAGGCATTCTGGTCGATGGGGCGGGCTTGCATGGTTGCCTGCTGGCCGGGTTGAAGGGCACCGGGTTGGGGCATGGGGGGATGAAGGCCGAGGCCGAGGTGGTCCTGATCACCGACGTTGTGGCCCTTGCGCACGACGATGATCATGTCAGCTTTGTCGCGGCTCGGGGCGAGGGTGTAGCGGTTCCACTCGCGAAGGGCTTCCTGGACCTGGAGGATGGCCTGGTGGTCGGCGTGATTGAGGCCCGGCCTCGAGATCTCGCCGTCGATTGATTCGACGTAGACGGAGTGCGCGGTCTGGAAGACCTCCGGGACCTGAAGTTTTTTAGTCTTCGCGTTTGCGAGCGAGAAGGCGAGCAGTGTGATCACGAAGATGGTGAGATATCGGGTGTTCATCTAAGGTACCTCCCTGGAAATGAGCAGGTTTGGCTTTTGAGGAAAGAGCCGACGGCGCGGGGGAAAAGATGCCGACGGGGTTGGAGGTTATTCTTCGCCCGATAGCGTTGTCAATGGAAAGGGCGTGAGGGTTGAAGGCATTTACAATCGCAGAGATCGAGGGTGCAGTCCGAATGAAAAAAGAGGTTAAGAGATCGAGTGCCGTGCAAACGGCGCCAGCGGGGGAGACTGAGTTTTCGCTGATTCCGCGAGCGACGCTCGAAGCGCTTTACGGCAACCTGCTGAAGGATCGGATGCTGGCAACGCGGTCGCGCAAAGCGAAGGGCCAGCGCGATGAGGGTTGGGCTGCGGTGAAGGCCGCGACTGCGGCGGTGTTGATGGACCTGGGCGGGGACGACGTGGTGTCTGCGGCGGACGAGATGCCGCTGGCGCGTTTGCTGCGCAGGGAGAAGTCTGCGGCGGTTGAGCGGTCGAAGGCCGGAGCGAGGGACGAAGCTGCGCGGTTGTTGCTTCATGCGGTGGGGGCGGCGCTGGCGAACAAGACGAAGAAGAATGGCAAGGTAGCGGTGGTGTTCTGGCGCGATCCAGGGCGAGAGTATTGGCAGGACGCGCTGGAGATGGCGCGGGTGCACACATTGCCTCTGATTATGGTGTGTCCGGAGAGCGAGGCGAAGAAGGATACGCGCGGGCTGACGCCGGGAACGGAGCTGCCGCGGATTGTGGTCGACGGCCACGATGCGGTGGCGGGGTATCGTGTGGCGCATGAGGCGATTGATCGGGCGCGACGGGATCGCGGGGCGACGCTGATTGAATGCGCGAGTTTTCTTGTGAAGGGGCAGCGCGGGGGGCATGCGGATTCCGTCGCGAATATGGAGCGGTATCTGCGCGGGAAGGGAATGCTGAAGCGCGGGATGAAGAGGGAGATTGAGGCTGGGTTCGCAAGCGAATTGAAGGCCGCGAAGAAGGCTGGCAAGAGACGGGTCAATGCCCGATGAGCCGATAGATTGAGGAATTATTTTGCGCGGGGATGGGTGCGATCGTAGACCTGCGTGAGCTGTGCGGTGGTGAGTTGGGTGTAGCGCTGGGTGGTGGAGAGGCGCTCGTGACCGAGCAGTTCCTGAATGGCGCGGAGGTCGGCCCCTTCTTCCAGCAGGTGAGTGCCGAAGGCGTGTCGAAGCGTGTGGGGATGCACGTCCGATGACAGGCCGCGAAGAATGGCGAGGCGCTTGACGATGCGGGCGACGCTGCGGGTGGTGAGGCGGGCTTCGCCGCCAGGCTTGCCAATTCCGCGCAGACGAAGATTCAGGAAAAGAGCGGGAGTCACGAAACGGGAGCTTGCTAAAGCCTGCGGGCCGGCTGCGGCAAGGCGCGCAGAGCGTTCAGCGAGATAGGCGCGGAGGGCTTCAGCGGCGGCGTCGCCCAGCGGGACGTAGCGCTGCTTCTGGCCTTTGCCTTTGACCAGGATTACTTCATTGGCCCATTGGATGTCCCTGAGGTTGAGGGCGGTGAGCTCGGCGTTGCGCACGCCGCAGCCGTAGAGCAGCTCGAGGATGGCGCGGTCGCGTGCGGGCCAGCTGGCGGCCTCATCGTCAACGGTGTCGACCACTTTGTTCATCTGCTCAATGGAGGGAACGCGGGGCAGGTGCTTGGGCAGGCGTGGAGTTGAGACGAGCGCGGCGGCGTTCTGCTGGACACGGCCGGTGCGGGCCAGCCACTTGAACCAGCTGCGAATGGAAGCGAGGGCTCGGGCTGCGGAAGCCTTCGAGAGACCGCGATCGTAAAGGGTGGCCAGGTAGGCGCGGATGTGGATGTGATCGATGCGATCAGGGGTCTGGTCGCGGCCCCAGGTGGCGACGATGTATGCGGCGAAGTTGGTGAGTTCGCGCTCGTAGGCGCGGAGAGTGTGAGTGGAGGCGCCGCGTTCGTTGGCGAGGACGCGGAGGTAGTCGGCGACGAGTTGTTGGAGGAGGGCCGGCTCTTCTGCAGGAATGGTGGCCTCGGGACTCATGCGGATTCCTTGAAGGTGCCGTCGATGGGATCAATG
>JANXQR010000876.1 GCA_025353435.1 Acidobacteriota bacterium
AAAACCCTTCGCGCGCGACCAGTTCTGCTCGTGGCTCTCGATGCGGCGTTCCAACTCGGCGATGCGTCCGCCGTTCCCGTCGCCCATCAGCCCGTTCATCTGTGTCTTCAGCACGCTCAAATCGCTCAATACCTGTGCCTCGAATTCATTCATCATGCGCATTTGCAGAAACTCCGTTTACTGATTCCCGACGCCATCACCTAGCTCTCAAGCGGCAAATTGATAAGCACCGCCGCAGAAAACTCCGAATAGTTAGGCGGCGTCGCACCGTCGTACATCCGTATATAGAAGCGATCGTTCGCCGACAGCCTCGGCAGGGCAAGCGTGGCCTGAGAGCCGCGCAGCACCAGGTCCGGATCCTCCCCGGGCATGAATGCGTAATCGCGCCGCCGCACTTCGAACCCGCCCCCGTCCGGCGGGATCACGCCCGGAATCATGGTGACAACGCCTTCACTCAACGTCACCGAAAGATTATTCAGGTTCGCAATCACCGTTGTCGCCACTGGCGCCGGAAGCCACACGTCGGCCGGAACCGTCGCGTTCGTATGAATCGCCAGATCATTCGCCCAGTCATTCGCAAACGCAATCGAATATTCCACCACATCCGGCGTACTCGCACGATAACTCAGACTCACGCTGCGAACCACCATCTGTGCATTCACGTTGCACGACTTCGCATCCACCGCCAGCGCGTCGCCCGGCCAGACGTCGGTTTCAAAATCGAAGTTATTCCCTCGATAGGTGCCGCTCCACAACGCGCTTGCACTTGCTGCAGCCTCCGCCAACGTCGCCGCTGCACTGCGGCATTCGGCCGAACTGCGCACCGCGGGATTCGTCACCGTCCCAATCCAACTCATAACTGGAGCCGCCGTGCCTGCCAGCGCCTGCTGGCTCAATGCATTCACCGCGCGTCCCACGCTGCGCCCGGTTGCGCGATAAGACACCGCAATCTGCTCTCCCTCGGCCGGCGCAAATCCCGAGTAGAACACCAGCCTCCCTGACCGCTCAACGTAGCACTCCGCCGCCTGTGCCACCGTGCCCATGCGCCGCGTCACCGTCCCCCCTATCAATGGCTTGCTCACCACCCAGCACGACCCCAGGCTCGTGAGGTGCAACGCCCGTAGGCTCCCATGCAAATTGAGGCTGCTGGCCGCCACCACATTACACGGTGAAGGAGAATTAGCCATCTCGCCGTCATATAGCGTCACCGGCATTCCCGCCACACCGTTCACAAATTCCTGGATCTCGAACGTCAGCTTCGCAGGACTCACAATAGCTCCCCCGCCATTGCTGATCGACCCGCTGTCTCCACTCGCAAAATACGTCGCAAGCTGGCGCTGCATCTCCGCGCAACGCACGCGAATCCGCAGCGTGTACTGATTCGCTGCATTCAATCTGTAGGTCGCGCCCGACGCATAACCCGCCACAATCGGCTGCACCGATACATTACCGGTGCCTTGCTGCGCCGTCGCCTGAAATCCGGCCAAGCAATCCGAAATCGCCTGCACACCCGTGAAGAATCCGCAAACAATTCCAGTGCTCGCGTTGGCCAGCGTCAGACCCTCTGCCTCCAACAGCAGCGTTCCTCCCATTTCAATCGGGTCGATCCACGTCATCTGCGTCTGGCCATCGGTCCCGCCTCCGCCGCTCATCATCAACCCGCCCCCTCCCAGGTTGAAATAGTTCGATCCCGCCGGTGCGCTCCACGCCGTGCCGTCAATCCCCGGCTCGTTGAACAGTTCCGCGATCAACGTCGTCTTCGATGCGGAATTGAAAAACGGTTCCGCCGCAAGATAGAACTGTGTCGTCACACCGTCGCCAACAAAGTACTCCTCGACATAAGCCGCCGGCTCGTGCTCGCCGCACACCGTAACATCGTTGGCCATCGCTCGCTTCGGCCCCCCGCTCAGTACGAGATTGGCCAGCACGAGACTGCCATCGCCTTCACTCAGCGTGTGAATCACCGCCGGAATCGCGGCCAGCGCCAGTGCTCCTCCTAAAGCGCGATACGTTGCCCGCACCTGAGCGGCCACAAGTCCCGCGTTCTTGCTGAAAGGCGTGCCCGGCTCGGGAACAAAATGCCCAACAGGCAGGTTGAGATGAAGTCCGCCGGTCGCAATCGCATTCGAGCCAGAGTGCGCCATCAACGCAGTCAGCAGCGCTCCAGCATTCAATCCGCTCATTCCCTTGCTCGGTGCCATCAACGCCTGGTCCAGCAAAATCTCGTCGCTCACCGCCTCAATCGCGTACTTGTACCGCGGCCCATCCAGCGCAAGCCCCGCATACTCCGGCATCGGCGTCCCAACAATATAGCCCGTAAAGTACAAGGTGCCATCGTCGCCCACTACCGCCACCGAATCAAATCGCACCGGCATCGCCATCGATCCATCGCTCGGCAGGCTCAACGCAAACCCGCACACCGACGGCTCATTGAGCTT
>JANXQR010000008.1 GCA_025353435.1 Acidobacteriota bacterium
TTCGACGGACGCCGCTTCGACCTCGGTCTTTATGAGGCGGGCTCCACCCGCTCAATTACGTTTGGTAAGGAAGGCATATCTTACATCTTCTGCAACATTCATCCAGATATGAGCGCCGTAGTGATCGCCTTGTCCACGCCATACTTTGCAATCGAAGAAAGGGCAGGCGCTTTTCGCATCCACAACGTTCCCGCCGGCGATTACATGTTGCAGGTTTGGGTACAGGGAGCGGACCCGGAAGACTTAAAGATTTTCGCAAGGAAAGTACATCTTTCAGCCGGCCACTCGGATCTCGGAATCATTACCCTGTCGCGATCTCTGCATCCTTCCTCTTCTCACACAAACAAGTACGGCGAGGCCTATGACACGCGGGAACCGCCCATCTACTAGCTAGCCTCCAACTACGGCGGTGGCTGTTTGAGGCCTCCCAGCTTATCTATCTACTCGAAGGCGATTTTCAATTGCCTGGTGTGGGTGATTCCGCAGACGGTCAAGTTGTCTTTACATCATCACGTCCGTAATCAGTTTTCTAATTACCTGCGCGGCAGCTTTTCACATTTAAAAGACAATTGACTTACATGTTGATGACAACAGGCGTGACTTCAGACTCTAGCTTGGGTACTCGAGTTCCTCTTCCAATAACATGACCGGGTACCCAACTAACAGCAACCTCGAAGGAGTCTCTATGACATGTCTCGTGCGTATGTCCGCCGCGGGAGTGCTTTGCGCTGCAGTCATCTTCTCTGCCGCGTCTGCAGGCGCTCAGGCCACCACCCAGCACTACACCCAGACTAATCTGGTAGCCGACTTGCCTGGCGTGGCTCCAGTTACTGACCCCAACCTTGTGAACCCATGGGGGCTCGCGCGCTCTTCGGGCGGTCCTTGGTGGGTCTCCGACAATGGTCCAGGACTCTCCACTCTCTACAACGGGGCAGGCACGATATCGCCGCTTGTCGTCGCCATTCCCCCATCCGACCCTGCGAGCCCCGGCGGAACCCCGACCGGCGCAGTGTTCAACGGTGGGACAGGATTCACCGTAGCTCCGGGCAAGCCCGCCTTATTTATTTTCGTCACGGAAGACGGCACCATCTCCGGATGGAACCCTGGCGTTAACCTAGGCAGTGCAATCATGGTGGTAAATGAAAAGCAGAAATCGGTCTTCAAGGGGGCGACGATCGCCACTGTTCCCCTTTCAGCCGGAGGCTCAACCAGCTTTCTCTATGTGGCAGACTTCCGCAAGGGCCGCATTCA
Organism: Acidobacteriota bacterium; assembly: GCA_025353435.1. Taxonomy (GTDB): domain Bacteria; phylum Acidobacteriota; class Terriglobia; order Terriglobales; family Acidobacteriaceae; genus Telmatobacter. Next base: position 1,252 of record JANXQR010000008.1, read on the forward strand.
GATCTTCGACACCAACTTCAAGCATGTAAAGGTGGATGACGAATTCG
>JANXQR010000082.1 GCA_025353435.1 Acidobacteriota bacterium
CAGACCCAGCAGCAGTCGGGTGCCGACTCCGCGTCTCAGTCCGCCAGCCTCGCTGGATCGCCTTCCCCGACTCAGCCTGGGGCCACTGCTCAACCCGCCATCGCCGCAGCCGCAGAGACTGAGACAACCGTCGAGAATCCGAACTACCGTATCGTATTTACCAATCGCGGCGCCCAGGTCAAGCATTGGATACTCAAGCACTATTTCGATTCCACCGGTAAGCCGCTCGACATGGTGCAGGCGGAGGCGGCTTCGCGCTTCGGCCTGCCGCTCTCGGTCTTTACTTACGATGACGCGCTCACGTCGCAGGTGAATCAGGCTCTCTACCAGGCCTCCGCGACGGGTACCGTCCAATCCCCCGCTGCCGTCACGTTCCACTATCAGCAGAATGGCGTCGACGTGCTCAAGACCTTTCGCTTTGAAGCGGGATACGTCATCACCGCTGAGCTGCAGGTGCGCCGCAACGGACAATCCGTGCGCTCCCTGCTGGCATGGCCCGCAGGCCTCGGCGACATGGAAGAATTCCAGGGCCGCAGCACCATCCCCGGCCTCTCCCGCACGCCCTCCATGTTTGCCTGGTCAGTTGCCGGCAAGCAAGACACGGAGGCTTCCGGCAAGGTCTCAAATAACAACACGCTCGATGGCGACTACGAGTGGGCCGCGACCGCCGACCTCTACTTTGCGGCCGCATTCCTGCCCGAGGTTCCCCAGCGCGCCAGCGTGGTCACGCTCCATCACACCATCGATCTGCCCACTGACCTCACCAATCCCAGCAGCGACAAAAAGCCTGCAGACGTCATCGGTCTGGCCGTGGGCGACACCAGCGGATTTACGCGCGTGCGCCTCTATGCCGGACCCAAGCAGTTGGACCTTCTCGCCAGCATCCACTCCTCCGGCGACGACGCCAAACTCACCGGCCCCACTCTCGAGCCGCTCATCCAGTTCGGTTGGCTCACCATCATTGCCAAGCCCCTCTTTCTTACCCTGCGCTACCTTTACGCGCACGGCATTCCCAACTGGGGCTGGGACATCATCATCCTCACCGTTCTCTTCAATATGCTCATGCTGCCCACCCGCATCATGATGATGCGAAGCTCGCTGAAGATGATGCGCATCCAGCCCAAGGTCGAAGCCATCAAGCGCAAGTACGCGAATCTCAAGGCCACTGACCCCAAGAAGGCCGAGATGAATGCGGAAATGATGACGCTCTATAAAACTGAGGGCGTCAACATGTACGGCGGCTGCCTGCCACTGATCATCCAGATGCCGCTTTTCTTCGCCTACTTCCGCGTCCTGCAGAACACGGTCGAGCTGCGACAGGCGCACTGGTACTGGCTCACCGATCTCTCTACCCCCGACCCGCTGCACATCCTGCCCATCATCATCATCGCCACCATGTTCCTCACCCAGTTCATTACACCGTCGCCGGGCATGGACCCCGCGCAGCGCCGCATGATGGCCATTATGATGCCCATCATCTTCGGCTTCACGCTGTGGCACTACGCCTCCGGCCTGGCCGTCTACTGGTGCACCGGTAACCTCATCAACCTCGGGATTCAGGTCGCCATCAACCAGTCGCACATTGGCAAGGAGATGCACGCCATCGCCGCCAAACGCGCCGCCAAAAAGACCATCCAGGGCCGCCGATAAGACACCGGAATGGGCCGCGCAACCCCATCCACGTCGCAAGGGCTTCGGCACACGCCGGAGCCCTTCTTCATTCGTCCCTGATTTTCAGCAATTCGTCACTCTGCTGAGAGAAAATGATCTATCTACGAAATCCTTCGTTGACATTTACGAAGCTCTTCGTATAAGGTCACCTCATCATGGAACGAACGGCCACATTGATACCCCGACCTACTGAAGCAGAGCTCGAACTCCTCCGCGTTATCTGGGACAAGGAGCCGGCCACGGTGCGAGAAATCTGCGATGAGCTGAATCGCGAGCGCGCCTTCGGTTACACAACTGTCCTCAAGCTCCTTCAGATCATGCATGTCAAGGGCCTCGTCCTTCGCGAGGAGTCCGCCCGCGCCCACGTCTATCGCTCCGCCATCACGCAGGACGCGATGCAAAGCCGCTTCCTCCGCGACCTCAGCGTGCGGCTCTTCTCCGGCTCTGCCGCGCAACTCGCGCTCCATGCCCTCGCCATGGATCAAGCCACGCCCGCGGAACTCGACGAGATCCGCGCCCTCCTCGAGCGCCGCGGCTCCCCATTAACGTCATCTGCTTCGAGACCCCCCGTGAGAAAGGACCAGCAATGAATCACCTACTTCCCGCCATCGCCTGGACTCTCATCCATTTCTGCTGGCAGGCCGCGGCCATCGCCGCCTTCTATGGAGTAGCGAGCCTCCTGCTCGCCCGCCGCTCCAGCCAGACTCGCTATGCCGTTGCGCTGGCTGCACTCCTGCTCATGCTGGCATCGGCCGCCATCACGTTCGGCTGGCAGCTCCGTGTCAACGCGGTCTTTGAACCCGCATCCACCTTGTCCTCGGCAGACACGCCAAGCCGTTTTCAACAGACCGTCGCCTACCCGTTTGCGCAGACCGCATCCGCGCTTTCGACAAGTGCTCCAAGCCCGTCCCTGCCCACGCTACTGCCCTGGATTGACGGCTTCTGGCTGATGGGCGTCTTCGTACTCTCGATCCGCAGCCTTGGTGGATGGTGGCTCATTCGCCGGCTTCGCGCCTCCGCTCACACCGCAATCCCCGCTGCCATCAGTGAGACCTTTCACCGCATTGCATCCAAGCTCGGCCTGCAACGCACAGTAGAGTTGGCCGTCAGCGGCTCGGTCTCCGGCCCCATCACCATCGGCTTCCTGCGCGCCACCGTGCTGCTTCCCATCTGTGCGCTTACCTCTCTCGGACCAGATGAGCTTGAAGTCGTGTTAGCCCACGAGCTCGCCCACGTCCGCCGCGCCGACTTCCTCTGGAACCTCGTACAGACCTTCGCCGAAACCCTCTTCTTCTTCCATCCCGCCGTGTGGTGGATCGGCAGCTGCCTGCGCAATGAGCGCGAATTGTGCTGCGACGACCTCGCACTCGAGCTCTGCCCCAACCCGGTCATCTATGCCCGCGCGCTGTTCCACCTTGAGGAGCAGCGCTCGCGCCAGCCTCACCTCGCCATGGCACTCGACGGTAACCGCCCCGGTTCCACCCTCCGCATGCGCATCCTCCGCATCCTTGGCGAACCCATGTCACACGCCGCCCACACACCATCTCGCGCATTTTCCATTTCGGTCGCCATCGCCGGACTTCTGATCCTCGTGTTCCCCAGCTCGCAGGTCCTGGCCAGCCTCCATCCACGCCAGGCGATTGCCCCCGTTGCTGCAAAGGTCCGGGTGCTTTCGACCGCAGTACTGCAAGACCCGCAAATGGCCGCCGCACCCGCACTCGCTCCATCGCCTGTTCCCGCGCCTGTCGCCGCTGTCACGCCTGTCGTTGCGCCGGCACCGGATCCACTTCCCGATCCCCAGGAGCCCACACCCGAGAGCGACAAACCTTCCCCCGGCAAGCACTCCTCATCTGAGGGCAAGTCAACCTATATCGACCGCATGAAGGCCGCCGGCTACGACGTCGATCTCGACAAATACATCGCCATGAAGATTCAGAACGTCACGCCTGAGTACGCGCATGAAATGTCGCAAATCGGGTTCGGCAAGCTGAGCGCCGACGACCTCATCGCCTGCAAAATTCAAGGCGTCAGCCCCGAGGCCATCGCGGAAATGAAGAAGCAGGGCCTCGAAGTCGCCAACGTGCAAGATGCCATCTCCTTCCGCATCTTCCAGGTCACGCCCGAGTTCATCGCCGGCATGAAAGCCGCTGGCTACTCCAACCTCTCCACCAAGGAACTCATCGGCATGCGCGTTCAGGGTGTCACCCCTGAATACGCCCGCTCCATCACCCAGCAATTCCCTGGCGTGACTGTCGAAGACCTGATCAAGACCAGAATCTTCAACATCGACGCGGAGTTCATCGCTTCTGCAAAGGCGCACGGATTCAACAATCTGAAGCTTGAAAAACTCGTGCAGCTTCGCATCTCCGGCTTGCTCGACGACGAAAAATAACCCTCCCTCAGCCTCGATCACATCCATCCTGCTCCGGAGACAGCGCCGCCGGAGCACAGGAAAGCCGCGTCCGCTTTACCAGGAGAATTCCATGAACAGTTTTCAACGCCTCGCCGTCGCCGCCCCGTTTGCCCTCGCCGCGCTTGCGCTCCATGCATACCCGCCCGCGCCGCTTCACGCGCACTGCGCCGTCGGCCCCAGCGACGAGCCCGGCAAGTTCAGCCTCCGTGTCTACGAAGGCGAAAGCGACTGCGACGAAGGCCGCCACTGCTCCTCCAACTTCAACCACGACCCGTTCTCGCGGCTCACCGGCATCACGCGCGCCGACCTTGCGCGCGACGGCGCTTCACTCACTGCCACTCTCGCAGCCGAGGCAGGCACTTTCACCTGCGCCGGCACCGTGCATGAAGGCGTGCTCTCAGGCGAGTCGGTCTTCACTCCCGACCCCGCCTTCATCGATCGCATGGAGCACATGGGCTTCACCGGCTACACATCGGAGAAGCTTGAGGCCTACGCTTTCCTCGATGTCCAGAGCGATTGGGTACGCTCCGTTCAGCAGACCGGTGTCAAGGGTCTCAATGAGGACAACCTCATCGCCCTGCACATCTTCAAAGTCGACCGCGACTACATTGCCGCCATCACCGCGCTCGGCTACCCCATGCCCGACGCCGACAAGCTCATCGCCCTGCGTGTTCAAAAGGTCGATCCGGAAGAAGTCCGCCAAATCCGCGCCATGGGTTTCAAGCCATCCCTCGACGACCTGATCCAGATCCGCATCTTCCACATCACTCCCGAATTCATCCGCACCATGCAAGGGCGCGGCTTCAAGGACCTCACCCTCGCCAAGCTCGTCCAAATCAAAATCTTCAAGCTCGACGAATAATTCCCCTCAACCGTGCCGGGGTGCCCCGTCCAAGCTCCGCTTGGGCGGGAGACCAGATCCCAGCGCAGCCGCCAATGCCGCCTCAATCGTCGGCTGCGCAAACCGGAATCCCGCCTCCATGAGCCGCTGAGGCACCACCCGCGCACTGGCCAGCAGCGCCTCATCGGCCATCTGCCCCATGGCCAGCCGCAGCGCAAACGCCGGCGCCGGCAGCACCGCCGGCCGATGCAAGGCCCGCCCCATCGCCCGCGTGAACTCCGCATTCGTCACAGGAAAAGGCGCCGTCAGATTCACAGCACCAACAATCTCCGGCGCTGTCAAAATAAACCGCACGGCCGCTGTCACGTCTTCCAGCCCGATCCAACTCATCCATTGCCGTCCGCTGCCCAGCCGCCCGCCCAGTCCCAGCCGGAACAGCGGCGTCAACTTACCCAGCGCGCCAGCCCCTCCCGCGACCACTACCCCGAAGCGCAAATGAACCACCCGAATCCCCGCCGCAACCGCAGGCCGCGCCGCCTCCTCCCAGCCGCGGCAGACCTCCGCCAGAAACCCCTTCCCCGGCGCTGAATCC